>NZ_JBJACT010000024.1:0-124221 GCF_044778005.1 Mesorhizobium sp. IMUNJ 23033 | reverse complement strand
CCGCCTTCGGCGGCGCGCGCGGCCGCACCGACGTGCCGAGGATCGTCGACTGGTACATGGACGGCAAGATCCAGATCGACCCGATGATCACGCACACGCTGAAGCTGGAAGACATCAACAAGGGCTTTGATCTGATGCATGAGGGCAAGTCGATCAGGAGCGTGGTGATTTACTGAGGAGAAGAAAGCCGCCGACCGAAGGGCCAGCGACTGACGTTGCACAGGGTTCAACAAGGGAGGAATAAATGCCGGAAAAACTGCATCCGAAAATCGACAATGGCCTGCCCAGGGAAAGCGCAAGCTTTGCCGGCGGCACGCTGGTCTGTGCCTGCACCAGCAAGCCGGTGAAGGTGAAGGTCAAGGGCCAGATCGCCCATAACCACGCCTGCGGCTGCACCAAATGCTGGAAGCCTGATGGCGCGATCTTCTCGGTCGTTGCCGTGGCTGGCACCGGCGACGTCACCGTCGTCGAGAACGGCGACAAGCTGAAAGTGGTTGATCCAAGCGCGCTGATCCAGCGGCATGCCTGCACCGGCTGCGGCGTCCACATGCATGGCCCGGTCGAACGCGATCATCCGTTCAAGGGCCTGAGCTTCATCCATCCCGAGCGCTTCGAGGAGGACGGCTGGTCGCCGCCGGGCTTCACCGCCTTCGTCTCATCGATCATCGAATCCGGTGTCGATCCAAGCCGCATGGACGGCATCCGCGCCCAGTTGAAGTCAATCGGCCTCGAGCCCTATGACTGCCTCAATCCGGGCCTGATGGACTACATCGCCACCTGGACCGCGAAGAAGTCGGGCGCGCTGCCGGCCTGACAATTGTTCGATTTCAGGCATGGGGCCGGGCAAGTCTCGGCCCCATGCTCGTTTTGGAGAGACAATGCCCGCACCCGCCATCCTCGTCGATGCCGACGCCTGCCCGGTGAAAGCCGAGGTCGAAAAGGTCGCGGAGCGCCACGGCGTCGTCGTCACCTTCGTTTCTAACGGCGGCTTGCGCCCGTCACGCGATCCGATGGTCCGCAACGTCGTCGTCTCCAAGGGCGCCGACGCGGCCGACGACTGGATCGTCGACAATGCCAGGCCCAACGACATCGTGGTCACGGCAGACATCCCGCTCGCCGCCCGCGCGGTGGCGCTTGGCGCCCATGTGCTCGGCCCAACCGGGCGCCCGTTCACGCCGGAGACGATCGGCATGGCGGTGGCGATGCGCGATTTGAAGCAGCATCTGCGCGAGACCGGCGAAAGCAAAGGCTACAATGCCGGCTTCACGCCGCAGGACCGTTCGCGGTTTCTCGGCGAGCTCGACCGCATCTTGCGGCGAGCGCTCAAATCCGCCACACCGGATTGAAATATGACGACCGACACGCCCATCAAGACGCCCTCGCACCGGCACAAGCAGTTCGCGATATCTGCTTGCATTGGCTTGGCAGCGTTGGTCATCGCGCTTTTCTTGCGTGCACCGCTCGCCTATTCGATAGGCGCCAACGCGTTTTTCGGCACCTATATCACTCTCGTCGTCGCCCAGATGCCGCTGCTTACCGGCACCTATCTGAGCAAGAACGCGCGCGCCACCGACCAGCCGGTGCTGGTCATCTTCGCCGTCACGCTGATTGTCGTCGGCGTCGCCATCATCTCGCTGTTCCAGCTGATCAACCAAAAGGACAGCGCGGATTCGCTCCAACTCACCTTCGCACTGCTGTCGATCCCGCTCGGCTGGTTCACCATCCATGCCATGACAGCGCTACACTATGCGCATGTTTATTGGATGGACGACGAGGAGACCGGCGGCAAATCGAAACAGAAAAAGCCCGTCGGCGGCCTCGAATTCACCGGCAAGGAGCGGCCGGACGGCTGGGATTTCCTCTATTTCTCGACCACTGTCGGCATGACCTCGCAGACCTCCGATACCGAGGTCTCGACCACACAGATGCGGCGCATCGTGCTTCTCCATTCGATCCTGTCGTTCTTCTTCAACACCATCATCGTCGCCGCCGCGGTCAATCTCGCCGTCAACCTCGGCAGCCCGTAATAAAAACGTGATCGTGTGAAACATCGCTTGGGCCGGCGACGTATTGGGAGGAGAACGAACATCTGAGAGGCCGCGACGGGACGCGCGGACGGGAGTACAAAGGACGATGGAAACCGTTGCCAGGAGCCAACCAACCGTCGAGGCGGATGCCGCGCCGAAGGATGCGACGCTGATCTACCGGCAGTCGCGCTGGACGCGGCTGACGCACTGGCTGTGGGCGATCTCGCTGTTCTTCATGCTGCTTTCCGGCCTGCAGATCTTCAACGCCCGCCCCCAGCTCTACATCGGCAAGGAGTCCGGGTTCGACTACAACAACACCGTCTTCGCCATTGGCGCTGAAAACACCGCTGCCGGCACGCGCGGCTACACCGAGATCTTCGGCAAACGTTTCGACACCACGGGCGTGCTTGGCTGGTCGGGGCCGGCGGGCCAGGAAACCTCGCGCGGCTTCCCGTCCTGGGCGACCATTCCGTCCTATTATGACCTTGGCACCGCCCGCGTGGTGCATTTCTTCTTCGCCTGGATTTTGAGCACCACCTTGCTCGTGTGGCTCATCGCCAGCCTTATCAACGGCCATCTGCGCCGCGATCTCGCCCCGCGTCTCGATGATCTCAAGCGCCTGCCGCGCGACATTGTCGATCATGCCAAACTGAAGTTCCACCACACGCGCGAATACAACACGCTGCAGAAGATGGCCTATGGCGGCGTTCTGTTCGTGCTGCTGCCGCTGATGATCATCACCGGCCTTGCCATGTCGCCGAGCATGAATTCGGTGCTGCCGTTCCTCAACGATCTGCTCGGCGGCCGGCAGACGGCGCGCACCATCCATTTCGCGGTCATGGTGCTGCTGGTCGGCTTCTTCATCATCCATATGCTGATGATCCTCGCCGCCGGCCCGATCAACGAATTGCGATCGATCATCACCGGCTGGTACCGCACCGATCCGCCGGCGCATGGCGACAACACGCCCGAGAGGAGCGCCTGACATGGCGAAGTTCGAGATCAGCCGCCGGAAATTTCTCACCTCGGCCAGCCTCGGCGTTTCCGGCATCATGCTGTCGGGTTGCGATGCCTTTGACAGTGGGCTCGGCGTCGGCGACGGCCTGCGCAGTTTCCTCGAAGGCGCCAACGGCCTGACATATCGCGCGCAACGTTGGCTCGCCGGCCGCGACGCGCTGGCCCAGGAATTCACCGAGGCCGACATCCGCCAGCCGCAGCGGCCGAACGGCGTCACCGCGCCCGACGACGACACCTACAAGGGCCTGCTCGCCAACAATTTCGCCGACTGGCGCCTGGAAGTCTCAGGCCTCGTCGAAAAGCCGCTGTCGCTGACCCGCGAGCAGCTTCAGAACATGCCGAGCCGCACCCAGATCACCCGCCACGACTGCGTCGAAGGCTGGAGCTGCATAGCCAAATGGACCGGCACGCCGCTGTCGCTGGTGCTCGACCAGGCGATGGTCAAGCCACAGGCGCGTTACGTCATGTTCCATTGCCTGGACACGATCGACCGGAGTCTAGCCGGCGATATCAAATATTACGGCACCATCGACCTGATCGATGCCCGCCATCCGCAGACGATCCTAGCCTATGGTCTGAACGGCAAGCCGCTGCCGGTCGAGAACGGTGCGCCGCTGCGCGTCCGCGTCGAACGACAGCTCGGCTACAAGATGCCGAAATACCTCTACAAGATCGAGCTGGTCGACAGTTTCGCCGCGATCGGCGGCGGCCGCGGTGGCTATTGGGAGGACAATGGCTACGACTGGTACGCCGGGATTTGAAGCCGTCGACCGTTTCCGACGTCTAAGCCACTTTGTCGAGCAGCGGCTTCAGCGCCGGGTGGATTTCCGGCGAAGCGTGCTTGATCAGCGTCAGCAGCGCGCGCTCGTTCTCGCGTAGCGGCCGGCCCCCGCCGATTCGCTCGGCCAGCCATTTCGCTTCGCCGGCGTCGATCGTCTCGGCGCGGCGGGCGAGTGCCTCGGACGCCCGGTTCCTTGCTTCCCACTCGGTCTCGATATCATCCGGCGCGCGATAGGCTTCCATGATGGCGGCAAGACCGCCTGACACCATGCGGCCGAAGAAGCCGCCGATTTCGGCATCCGCCTGTTCGAAAAAGCTATCGCGGCGCAGCGCCACCTCGCGCGTCGGCGCCTCGTAACCGGCCGAGCACATGACAAAATTGGCGATCGCCTTGACGAACAGATCGTTCCAGGACGGGTCGTTGCTGGCCGCCGCGCTCCGCTCGTTGATCTTGAACAGCACCTCGGCCTCGGCGCGGGTGATGGCGATGTTGCCGTCGCCGCCATAGGCATAAAGGATGCGGCGCAACAGATCGACCTCGGCCTTGGCGATAAGGCCGGGGACCAGATCACCGCCGAGCATCAGCGGACCCTTGCCGTCGATCACCGCATGGCCGACCTGTTCCAGCGCGTAGGCGCAAAGCTTGCTCGGCGACGATTTCGCCTTTTCCAGCACATGCACCAGCAATTCGAGCTCGATGCGGCTGTCGACCATGCCGTCGCGCGAGATCGTCTGGACCAGCCAATCGGCATTGCCCTCGGAAATGTAGCCCGCCGGTTTTTCCTGATGGACGATGTAGTCGGTGATCGCCTCGACGAAGAATTCAGGCCATTCCTGGCACTTGTCGCGAGCCGTCGCGTCGAGCGCGAACAGCGCCTCGGCCTCGCCGCGGCTCACCACACCGTCGCCGAACACCTCGCGGCGCAGCATCGTCACGTCCTCGGCCGTGATGCGATTCTTCGAAGTCAGTCCCGCCACCGGCGCGCTCATGATCAGTTCGCCCATTTTTCTTGTCCCCGTCCGCGCTGGCTGACGCCAGTCGCAAGCCACCACGTCGACCAGCATATCAGCAGTGTCTTGAGAATCCGGCAAACGGCGTGGTTAGCGAAGACTTGTCGGCCAATGCATGTCGCCCAAAAGTGTGCCGCGGTTTTGGGAGAACGGCATGCATCAAAACAAAGATCTAAAGCGCATCGCCTGAATCCGTTTCAGCGCGACGCGCTTTAGATGTCGCTGGCAGGTGACAAGGTGTCGTTCACGGGCTATGGATGATGAGTCGAGGGCTCATCGTTTGAGTCCTACCTGTTTGCGGGAGAGAGCAGCGAGAGCTGCCGCCGAAGGGGAAATCGCCCGAAATCTCTCAGGCAAAAGAACCGTAGACGGGAAAGACACTCTGGAAAGTCGGGGCTTGCCCCCGCGCCGAAGGTGTAAGCGCTGCCGACAGAGTTACGGGGCGCGAGTCTCTCAGGCTTCAGACAGAGGGGCACGGACTGGTCGCCATCAGCGGCCGATTGCGTGCGACTCTGGAGAAGACATGACGGGCGAAGACACCAAACACCTCCCTCTCAAGGATCTGCACACGGCCGCGGACGCGCGCTTTGGCGCGTTCGCCGGCTGGTCGATGCCGCTCACCTATCCGGCCGGCGTCATGAAGGAGCATCTCCACACCCGCGAGCATGCCGGACTGTTCGACATCTCGCACATGAAGCTGTTCGAGGTCAGCGGTTCCGCTGCCGCGGCACTTCTCAACCGCGCCTGCCCGCTGGATGCCGTTGCGCTTGAGATTTCCCAGTCCAAATACACCTTCTTCCTCAATGAGGCCGCCGGCATCATCGACGACCTGATCGTCACCCGCCTCGGCGACGAGCGCTTCATGGTCGTCGCCAATGCCGGCAATGCCGTCACCGACGAAAAACACCTGCGCGCGCTGGCCGAAGATTTCGACGCAAAGGTGGACGCGCTCGACCGCGTCTTCCTGGCCATCCAGGGTCCAGAAGCCTGGGCAGCCCTTGCCCGCGCCGGCATCGAGACCGGTTCGCTCCTGTTCATGCACGGCATCGAGCCCAGGCAGAACTGGTTCATGAGCCGCTCCGGCTATACCGGCGAAGACGGCTTCGAGATCGGCCTGCCCGAAGCGGACGCGCGGAATCTGGTCGCGAAGTTACTCGAAGACGAGCGCGTGCTGTGGATCGGCCTTGCCGCCCGCGACAGCCTGCGGCTGGAAGCAGGGCTCTGCCTGCACGGCCAGGACATCACGCCGGAGATCGATCCGGCCAGCGCCGGGCTGATGTGGGCGATCCCCAAGGATGTTCGCGCCTCGGGTTCGTTTATCGGCGCCGACGCGCTGCGCGCAATCGTTGAGCGCGGCGCAGCGCAAAAACGCGTCGGCCTGAAGCCGGAAGGCCGCCAGCCGGTGCGCGCGGGAGCGGCCCTGTTCGACGCCGACGGCAATCCAGCCGGCCACGTCACCTCGGGCGGCTTCGGCCCGTCGGCCGGCCATCCGGTCGCCATCGGCTATGTCCACACCGCGCTGGCCAAGCCCGGCACAAAACTTTTCGCCGATGTGCGCGGGACGAAAATCCCGATCGAAATCAATCCCCTGCCCTTCACACCTCATCGCTACCGCAAAGGATAAGTCCCGATGGCAAAGACCTATTTCACCGAAGACCACGAATGGCTCCGCGTCGAAGGCGGCATCGCCACGGTCGGCATCACGGACTACGCGCAGGAGCAACTCGGCGATCTCGTCTTCGTCGAACTGCCCGAAATCGGCAAGAAACTGAGCAAGGGCGATACGGCGGTCGTGGTCGAATCCGTCAAGGCGGCCTCGGACGTCTACGCGCCCGTCGATGGCGAAATCACCGACGCCAACAGTTCGTTGTCATCGGATCCATCGCTGGTCAACTCGGCCGCGACCGGCGACGGCTGGCTGTGGAAGATGCGGCTCGCCAATGAAAGCCAACTCGAAGGCCTTCTGGATGAGGCGGGTTACAAGGCCCATATCGGCTGATAGCAGGATCATGACAATGAGCGCAGCACCCTACCCCTTTTCCGCCCGCCATATTGGCCCCGGCCTCAATGATATCAGAGCGATGCTGGCCACTATCGGCGTTCCCTCCGTCGAGACGCTGATCAGCCAGGCCGTGCCGCGATCGATCCGCCTCGACTTGCCGCTGACCCTGCCTGCGCCGGCCAGCGAAGCTGAAGCGCTGGCCGAATTGTCGGCGACCATGGCAAAGAACACGGTGCTTAAGAGCTTCATCGGCGCCGGCTACCACGGCGTCCACGTGCCGCCTGTCATCCAGCGCAATCTGTTCGAGAATCCGGCCTGGTATACGGCCTACACGCCCTACCAGGCCGAGATCAGCCAGGGCCGGTTGGAAATGCTGTTCAACTTCCAGACCCTGGTCGCCGAGCTGACCGGCCTGCCGGTAGCATCGGCCTCGCTGCTCGATGAGGCAACCGCCGTCGCCGAGGCCGTCGGCATTGCGCTGCGCCTTCGCGACAAGCGCACCAAGGTGGCGCTTGCCGGCACGCCGCATCCGCAGACGCTGGATGTCGTGCGCACCCGTGCCGAGCCGCTCGGCACCGAAGTCGACGGCGAAACGATCGACGACAATACCGCGGCCCTGCTCGTCTCGTGGCCGGATACGTTTGGCGTCTATGGCGACCACAAGGCGGCAATCGAAAAAGCCCGCGCCCTTGGTGCGCTTGTCATCTTCATTGCCGATCCGCTCGGCCTGACGCTGACCGACGCGCCGGCGAAGCTCGGCGCCGACATCGCCGTTGGCCCGATGCAGCGTTTTGGTGTACCGATGGGCTTTGGCGGCCCGCACGCCGCCTATTGCGCCGTCTCCGACAAACTAACCCGCCTGATGCCCGGCCGCCTCGTCGGCCAGTCCACCGACAGCATGGGCCGCCCGGGCTACCGGCTCGCCCTGCAGACACGCGAACAGCATATCCGCCGCGACAAGGCCACCTCCAACATCTGCACCGCGCAGGCGTTGCTTGCCAATATGGCGACCGCCTATGCGATCTGGCATGGCCCCGCCGGCCTGCAGGCGATTGCCGGGCGCATCCATGCGCTCGCCAGCCGCCTGGCTGCCGGCCTCGAGGCGTCAGGCGTTTCGGTGCTCGGCACCAGCCGCTTCGACACCGTGACAGTGGAAGTGAAAGGCAAGGCCAAGGCGATTGCCGCCGCCGCCGAAAAAACCGGCCGGCTGCTGCGCGCTATCGACGCCGACCATGTCGGCATCAGCTTCGACGAGACCTCGACCGAGACCGATCTGGAGGCGATTGCCGCGCTGTTCGGCGCCAAGGCCGGCGCTGCCGGTCCCGGCACCCTGCCCGGAAAACCGCGCGGCAAGGAGTTTCTCAGCCAGCCGGTCTTCCACGACAACCACTCTGAAACCGAGATGATGCGCTTCCTGCGCCGGTTGGCCGACAAGGATCTGGCGCTCGACCGCGCCATGATCCCGCTGGGATCCTGCACGATGAAGCTCAATGCCGCCGCCGAGATGATGCCGGTGAGCTGGCCGAGCGTTGCCAATTTGCATCCCTTCGCGCCGGCCAGTCATTCGGCAGGCTACCGCGCGATGGTCGGCGAACTGGAAGGCTGGCTGTCGGAGATCACCGGTTTCGACGCGGTCAGCCTGCAGCCCAATGCCGGCAGCCAGGGCGAGTATGCCGGATTGCTCGCCATCCGCGCCTATCACCGCTCGCGCGGTGAGGGCCATCGCACCGTCTGCCTGATCCCGTCCTCCGCGCATGGCACCAATCCGGCCAGTGCGGCGATGGCGGGCATGAGCGTTGTCGTCGTACGCTGCTCAGAGGACGGCAACATCGACATGGACGATATGCGGGCCAAGGCCAATGAGCATTCCAAGAATCTCGCGGCGCTGATGTTCACCTATCCCTCGACGCATGGCGTCTACGAGGAAGGCGCGCGCCATCTCTGCGCCCTTATCCACGAGCATGGCGGCCAGGTCTATTTCGACGGCGCCAACCTCAACGCCCTGGTCGGCCTCGCCCGCCCCGGCGATATCGGCGCCGACGTCTGCCACATGAACCTGCACAAGACCTTCTGCATCCCGCATGGCGGCGGCGGTCCGGGCGTCGGCCCGATCGGCGTCAAGGCCCATCTGCAGCCCTATCTGCCGGGTCATGTCACCGAGGGCTCGGCGCATGCCGTGGCGGCCGCACCCTTCGGCAGCGCTTCCATCCTGCCGATCACCTGGATGTACATCCGCATGATGGGCGCTTCCGGCCTGAAGCAGGCTACGGAAACCGCCATCATCTCGGCCAACTACGTGGCGACGCGGCTCGCGCCGCACTTCCCGCTGCTCTACAAGGGCAGGCACGATCGCATCGCTCATGAATGCATCCTCGACACGCGCGTGCTCAAGGAGAGCGCCGGCATCAGCGTCGACGATATCGCCAAGCGGCTGATCGACTATGGCTTCCATGCGCCGACCATGTCGTTCCCGGTTGCCGGCACGCTGATGGTCGAGCCGACCGAATCCGAGCCCAAGCGCGAGCTCGACCGCTTCTGCGAGGCGATGATCGCGATTGCTGGTGAGGCAGCCAAGGTGGCGAAGGGCGAATGGCCGCTTGCCGACAATCCGCTGGTCAATGCACCGCACACCGCGGCGGAAGCGCTGGCCGTCGAGTGGTCGCATCCCTATTCGCGCCTGGAGGCCGCCTATCCGGCGGGTGATGCCGACAGCGCGGCAAAATACTGGCCGCCGGTATCGCGCATCGACAATGTCGCCGGCGACCGCAACCTCGTCTGCTCCTGCCCGCCGCTGTCTGAATATCTGGGCGCCGCCGAATAATTTCGGGCGACGGGTCAAGCGGAACGCAAGGCCGGCCCCTCAGCCTTGCTCGCCCTGTCCAGGACAAGCACGCGGTTTCGCCCGGTGTTCTTGGCCGCGTAGAGCGCTCTGTCGGCCTCGGCCAGCACGTCCTCGAGGCTGCGGCCGCCGACCTCGCCGAAACCGATGCCGCCGCTGACGGTGCTGCGCAAGGGGCCGCGCGGGGTGGGCACGACTTCGGCGCCGAAGGCGACACCGATCTTACTCGCAAAGTCGTAGGCCTTTTCTTCCGTCATGCGCGACATGACCAGCGCGAACTCCTCGCCGCCCAGCCGAAAGGCGTCGACGCCGGTCCGGCCATATTTGCGGATGACCGCGGCGAAGCGGCACAGAACCTTGTCGCCGACCGGATGGCCGAACACGTCGTTCGTCCGCTTGAAATGATCGAGGTCGAACATGACCACGGACATGAACGGGCCGAAGGCGCGCTCGCCATAGAGCGACATCAGCGCCCGCCGGTTCATCAGCCCCGTCAGCGGATCGGTCAGGGTCTCGGCCTTCAATTCGATCTGCGCCTGCAAATGGTGCAGCGAGAGCGTCAACGCGCCGAGACCGGTCATGCAGGCGACCGCCACGACGGAATTCAATCGTTCGGCCCAGTTGTCGGGCGCCACGCCGAGCACCCATTGTCCCTTGACGACCAGCATCGCGGCACAAAGTCCGAAGGACAGGGCGCAGGTGCCGCTCAGGAACGAAACGACCAGCAGAATCCGGCGATCATGACCGCCCTGGATCCAGAACAGCACCCCGGTCACCGTCAGCAGCGCCGTCACGGCAACGTAGGTGAGGATGAAGCCGACGCCATCGAGGCCGAAATAGGTGACAGCCGCGCAGACGGCCATCGCCGCAACGGTCGGAAGCACAACGCTGCGATAGTGACGAACGCCGAGATACTGCATGGCAGACAGGCAGATGATCAGAAAGCCCAGGCTGAGCAGCGCAAGCACGGCCTGGCACAGCCAGGGGCCTGGATCTCTGCCGTACTGCCAGAACAGCACCACATGCGCCACAAGGACGAGCATGCCGCAGGCCACCGTCAGGACAAACCGCGCCATCGGCGCGGTGAACCAGATTGCAAGCAGGGTTATGCTGAGACACGTACCCGACAGCGCCGCCGCGAGCAGGAGCGAACTGAAATCCAACATATGTGCGCGGCAGCCTTTGCGATCCTTGGTTGCAATGCATCATAAGCCAGGGGCGGCCCGCAGGTACCATTTTTGGTCAGGTTTCCCGCCCAACCTGCAGACAGGGTTTATAAAGAGTCGATGTCCTTTTCAGCCAGCCGCTGCACGCTACGGATGCGAGACCGGAAGAGATCAACTCTTGGCCAGCAGCGCCAAATTGGCGTCGACCACCGTCTGGTCGGCCATGTGGGCCTTGGCCTCCAGGAGCAGCACCCTGGCCTTCTTCTTGTTGCCGCGCAGCAGCTGCGAATAGCCCATATTGTTGACGATTTGCGGCTTGCGGCCGGCAACCTTCAAAAGCTGGTCGTAGGCGCGGTCGGCGAAGTCGAAGCGGCCGAGTTCATCATAGGAAGCCGCCAGCCCCATCCATGCCTCGGCATTGTCGGCCTTCAGCTCGACGGCCTTGCGGAAGTGCTTTTCGGCGAGGCCGTAATTCGCCTCGCGGAACTGCGCCTTGCCCTGATCCAGGTCGGACGCGCTGACGTCCTTTGCCGTTGGCTGGATGGCGGTGGTCTTGGTCGTGTCGACGTTGCTCGACGTGCAACCGGATATCATCAAGACGGCTGCCATCGCGGCCATTGCCGTGAGAGTTCTGTGACGCATGCCCCTGCCCCAATCGCCCGATTTGCCGGGTCGTTCTTCAGGAAGCAATGTACAGGAGGGCGATTAACCTTCGGTGCCGAAACGCGCCTAAGATTTGGTTTCGAACAAGGATCGCATTTGTCGCAAAAACGAAATCCTAATTCGCCGTCATTTTGACGATGATCGGAATGATGGCGATCATCAGCACCACCGGCAGGATGCAGACCGTCACCGGGACCGACATCTTGGCCGGCAAGGCATGCGCCTTCTCCTCGGCGAGCGACATGCGCTTGTGGCGCATTTCGTCGGAAAACACGCGAAGCGCCCCCGACAGGCTGGTGCCAAGCTCCTTGGACTGCTGCAGGAGCGTGGCGAAGGAACGCACCTCGTCCAGGCTGAGGCGATCGGCGAGCGCCTTCAGCGCGTCGTCGAGGCTGCGGCCGGCCCTCAGCTCCAGCGACACCATCTGCAGATTATGGCTGAGCGACGGATAGGTCTTGGCAAGTTCTTTCGAAACCCGCTCGATGCCGGCCTCCATGCTCATGCCGGCATCGGAGCAGACGATCATCAGGTCCATGAAGTCGGGAAAGCCGTTGCGGTATTCGCGCATCTTTTCGCGCACCTTCTGGCTCAGCACCAGGCCCGGCAGGAAATAGCCGGCCGCTCCCGACAGGATGACGAAGCTCCAGCGGCTGGTCATGGTCGCATCGGCGCTGGCCATCCACTGGTTGATCAGAAACGCACCGACGGCGGCGCCGACAAAGGCGGCAAAGCGGATCAGGAAGAACGTGCCCACCGCGCGCGGCTCCATGTAGCCGGCCTGGATCAGTTTCATGCGCAGCCGCGCGACGTTTTCCGGATCGCTCTTGGCGTAGAATTCCTGCGCTCGCTTGACCGCCTTCTCGCGCACAGCGCTGGGGTTCTTCCTGGGCGCCGCTTCGATGCGTTCGACCGCCTGACTGTCCTCTACCTTCAGCCGGCGCTTGACGTCGTTGCGGTCGCCTTGCGCGGCGACCAGCGGCCACGCCACCGCGCCGCCGCCCAGCACAAGCAACAGCAGCGCGACCGGCATCAGCGAGGTCGGCGCAAGCGAGGCGAGGAATTCGATGACGCTTTGCATGTCAGAATTTGAAGTTCGACATCTTGAACATGATGAGGTTGCCAAGCATCAGCCAGGAGATCGAGCCACCGAGCAGATACCAGGTCTTCGCTTCGCCCCACACATCTTGATAGAACTGCGGCATCAGCACCATGATGGCGGCGAACAGCAGCGCCGGCACCGCCGTCAGGATGTAGGCCGACATGCGGCCCTCGGTCGAAATGGCGCGCACCTTGCGGCGCAGCTTGCCGCGGTCGCGGATCGTCATCGACAGCCCATCCAGGATTTCGCGCAGATTGCCGCCCGAACTGGTCTGGATCGACACGGCGGTGACGAACAGCGGAAGGTCCTCGTGGCCGACGCGGTCGAACAGCGCGTTCAACGCCGAGACCAGATCCGAGCCATAAGTCACCTCGTCGGCAATGACGCCGAATTCGGTGCCGATCGGGTCCGGCATTTCGCGTGACACCATGGCGATGGCCACCGGCACGGGATGGCCGGCCTTCAGGCCGCGCGTGATCAGCTCCAGCGCCTCCGGCAACTGCATGCCGAACCGCTTCAGCCGGCGATTGCGCTGGGAGCGCATCACCATCACCGGCAGGACAGGCAGCAGCACGACGAAAAGCAGCGGGCCCATCAGCAGCGGCAGGCCATACCAGATGGCAACCAGCGCCAGCGCAAACGCCACGCCGGAGGTGATCGTCAGGAATTTGGGCAACGGCATGACCATGCCGGACTGGGTGCGCAGCGCACGGAACTGGTCGAGCGAAAACCGTGACGCTCCGGCCTCGAGACCGCGCTCCTTGCGCAGCTGGATCAGCACCTGCTCCTGGCTGATCTTGTTTTCCTGCAGCTTCATGCGCCGGTTGATCGCCGTGCGCTTGTCGCTGCGGCCGGCATAGAGCAGGTAGCAGGCCTCAGCGATCATGATGCCGGTGAGCGCGGCCGCGGCATAGACGACGTAGATCGCGCTGAACCCCTCGAACACCTGCTACTCCTGCGGCCGGCCGGGCTCGAAATAGCGTCCGGGGAACTCGATGCCCATGGCGCGCAGATCCTCGAGAAAGCGCGGACGGATGCCGGTCGCCTCGTAGTGACCGAGGATCTTGCCATCGGCCTCCATGCCGGTGCGCACGAAGCGGAAGATCTCCTGCATCTGGATGACATCGCCTTCCATGCCGGTCACCTCGGCGACGCTGGTCACCTTGCGCTTGCCGTCGGACAGGCGCGTCAGCTGGACGATGATGTCGATGGCGCTGGCGATCTGGCTGCGGATCGACTGCACCGTCATCGGCATGCCGGTCATGCCCAGCATCTGCTCCAGGCGGGCGATGGCGTCGCGCGGCGTGTTGGCGTGGATGGTCGCCATCGAGCCTTCATGGCCTGTGTTCATCGCTTGCAACATGTCGAAAGCTTCCTCTCCGCGGCACTCGCCGAGGATGACGCGGTCGGGGCGCATGCGCAGCGCGTTCTTGACCAGGTCGCGCTGTTTCAGTTCGCCATGGCCTTCGATGTTGGCCGGGCGTGTTTCCATGCGTGCGACATGCGGCTGTTGCAGCTGAAGCTCGGCCGCGTCCTCGATGGTGATCAGCCGCTCGTCTTCGGGGATGAAGGCCGACAGCGCATTCAGCATGGTCGTCTTGCCGGTGCCGGTGCCGCCCGAGATGATGGTGGTCTTGCGGGCGTGCACCGCCGCCGCCAGCACTTCGGCCATGTTCTGGGTGATGGCGCCGAACTCGACCAGTCTGTGCAGGCCAAGCTTGTTCTTCGAGAACTTTCTGATCGACACCAGCGGTCCGTCGACGCCAACAGGCCGGATGGCTGCGTTGAAGCGCGAGCCGTCGAGCATGCGCGCATCGACCATGGGCTGAGATTCATCGACGCGGCGGCCGACGGCCGCGACGATTTTGTTAATGATTCGAAGCAGATGCGCCTCATCCTTGAATGGGATGTGCACCTGCTGCAGCTTGCCGCGTTTTTCGACGAAGCAGTTCTGGTGGCCGTTGATCAGGATATCGTTGATCTCGGGATCCTTCAGCAGCGGCTCCAGCGGACCGAGGCCGACCATCTCGTCGACGATGTCGTCGACCAGCGCTTCAAGCTCGACAGTGTTGATCGCCATCCGCTCCTGGCGGGCCTTTTCGGAGACGAATTCATGCACCTGGCGGCGCATCTCGTCCTTTGGCAGCCGTTCCAGCGCGACCAGGTTGATCTCCTCGAGCAACATCCGGTGGATACGAACGCGCGCGTCGCCCACTTTGTTGCCGCTCTTGGCCGGTGTGGCCTCCGGCTTTGGCGCGACAGGCTTGCGGGTCGTCGGAATGACCACGGCGTGCTGGGTGACCGGCGCGGTCTCGGGCGCCCTCAGCGGACGCGCGTCGCGGTTCTGCAGGGTGGAAAAGCGGCTGGTCATCCGACCTTCCTCTTGAGCAATCCCTTGCCGATACCGAACAGCGAGCGCGATTTCTCGGGCGTCGCGACCGCTTCTTCCGGCAGGATGATCTTCTTCAGATCGTTGACGACATTGGCGTTCGGGTCGATCTCGTGCAGCGGCACGCCCCGATCGACCGCCTCGCGCACCAGCCGATAATTGTTCGAGATGCCGCCGACGAAATGCTCGCCGAGGATTTCCTGCACATCCGCATGCTTGATGCCGTTGTCGAACATCTTCTGCTCGAAGCGGTTGACGATGACGTTCGGCTTCACTTCCTTGCCGGCCGTCTCGTAGACCGCCTGGATGAGCCTCTGTGTGTGACGCAGGCACGGCACCGTCATTTCGGCGACGATGTAGAGCTTGTTGGAGCCGAGCAGCACCGTTTCCGTCCACGGAAACCAGGTGCGCGGCATGTCGATCACGACATTGTCGAAATAGGCCGAGACGAGGTCCAGCATGCGCACCACGACATCGGTCTTGAAGGAGCGCATTTCAGACGGGCGTGTCGGCGCCGCCAGCACGCAGAGCCCGCTCGCATGCTTGGACAGCATCACATCGAGCAGTTGCCGGTCGAGGCGCTCGGGCTGGTTCTCGATTTCGGTGATATCGAAGCGCGGTTCGAGGTCGAGATATTCGGCGCAGGCGCCTTGCTGGAAATTCAGGTCGACCACGCAGGTCGAGGCGCCCCGCGTCACCGAATGATGCAGCTGGAAGGCGGTCTGCAGCGCCAGTGTCGTGGTGCCGACGCCGCCCGCGGCCGGCATGAACGTATAGATCTGCGATTCGGTGTTCTCCTCCCGCCCCGGACCCTGCAGCGCGCGGATCACGGAGCGCACCAGGTCGGCGGTGGTGATCGGCTTGAGCAGGAAGTCGGCGACCTTGAGCTGCACCAGGATGCGCACCGCCGCGGCGTTGAACTCCTGCGTGACGACGACGACCGGAACACGGCCCTCGAGCCGGCGCATGATGCGCTGCAGCGACTCGATCTCCTCGAGCTTCGCCGCATCCATGTCGACGATAAGCGCGCCGAAATCGGTTTCCTGAACCTCGCCGCGAAGCTCGGTGACATTCTTGTCGACCGTCGAAAGCTCGATGACTTCCGACGCGGCGAACGCCGTGCGCGTGTCCTGCAGGAACGTCCTGTCGGTGGATACGAGCAGTATCTTCTTGGTCTTGATGCCGCTTGCCATGTCGTCAGCCCGTCAGGTCAATAACAAATCAAAATCAATTGGTTGTGGACGTCGGTGCCGTCGTCGCGCTGGCTGCCGGGTCGGCGCCGCCGCTCGCGGGAGTGTCGCGCTGGGCCGGCACCAGAAGCCTGGTGTTCTGGACGCCGTATTTCCACGGATCGACCATCTGCATGACGGTATTGGATGCCTGCGCGTTGCCGGCGGCCGGCGTCACGCCTTCGCTGCGCACATAGTCGTCGCTGGTGCAGCCGCTGGAGAGGCCGGCAAGCGACAGGGCAAGCAACAATCCTGGGGCCAGACGCATGGCTTCAATCCTTCGGCAGGTCGAGGAAATGACCGGCCGTGGTGGCTGCGGCAGGCTGCGCGACGCGGCCGTCGGCCATCGCCAGGGCGCGGTTCGGGTCGGAGGCCTTCACTTCCTCGGTGTTGTTCAGGAAATAATCGGCATTGCTGGCCGGCTGCGTGCCGTCGGTCGGCTCGACGAGCTTCTTCGACGGATCGACCGGTTTGACCAGGTAGGGCGTGACGATGATCACCAGATCGGTCTCGCGCCGCTGATAGGACTTCGACGAGAACAGCGGCCCAAGCACCGGCAGCTTGCCGAGGCCAGGAAGGCGCGAGGTGGTGATGTCGTTCTGCGACTGCAGCAGGCCGGCGATCATGAAGCTCTGGCCGTTCTTAAGATCGACCGACGTCCTGGCCCGGCGCACGATGAAGCCCGGCACCGAGATATCGCCGATATTGTAGGACGCCGAGGCATCGATCGAGGACACCTCCGGCGCGATGTCGAGGGCCACCAGCCCGTCCTTCAGCACGGTCGGCGTGAAATCCAGGCTGACGCCGTATTTCTTGTAGCTGACGCTGATCTTGCCGTCTTCTTCGGAAACCGGGATCGGGAACTCGCCGCCGGCGAGGAAACTCGCGGTCTGACCCGAACGGGCGATCAGGTTCGGCTCGGCCAGCCGGCGGGCGAGACCTCGCTGTTCCAGCGCCTTGATGGCGATGTCGATCGACACGCCGTTCGACAACAGCCGACCGATGATTTCGCCGGTCCCCGCCGCCGGTAGCTCGCCCGGCTCAAGGCTGACCTCGCGCCCCCCGATACCGTAGGCGAAGTTGGCGCTGTATTTGGCGCCGAGGTCCTGACCGGCCTGCCGGTTGATCTCGACGAAGCGGACATTGAGCTGGACCTGCTGCGACGAGGAGATGTTGACCGAGTTGATCACTTCCTCATTGCCGGAAAAGCGGGTGGCGATCTTGTTTGCCTTCTCGGCGGCAACCGCGTCATCCGCCTCGCCCGACAGCACCACGCGGCCGTTGGCCGAACCGACCTTGATGTTGGCGTCCGGCACGCTGGCGCGAATGGTGTTCGCCAACTGGTCGGTGTCCAAAGTCACCTCGATGTCGATGGTGCCGACCAGATGCTTGTTCTCGTCGAACAGGGCGATGCCGGTGGTGCCGAGATTGTTGCCCAGCACGTAGAAGGACTTGTCGGTCAGCGGATTGACGTTGGCGATCTCCGGATCGCCGATGACGATCTGGTAGAAGGCCGCACTTGTCATGATCGTCTTCGGCTTGCCCTTGGCCACCTTGATCGAGGTGTTCTTGGTCGCCGAGACATAGACGACGTCGTTGTTGGCCATAGCCGGCCCACCGAGGCCAAGCACTCCGGAAGCGGCCAGCGAGGCCGCCGCGACGAGCGCGCGTGCGAGGTGCAACCCCTTCGTCAAGCGATAGATGTTCAGCCCAAACATTGTCTGTCCCCGTCCGGTCCCCACCGGTTATTGTTTCAGGTCCTTCGAAGGAACCTTGTATTCCTCGGCCTGCGTGCCGCGCGTTACGATGATCGTCTTGAACTTCGGCTTCTCCGGCTCCTTGGTGGCCGCATTGAACAGCGACCCTGCGGCTGCCTGGACGTTGGCTGCGACCGACCCGCCGAAGGACGATATGGTGGTCAGGCCATCCTTGCCGGCGCCGTCTTCGCTGGCCGAGCGAAGCGACAGCGACAAGGTGCCTACGGTGCGGGCCAGCGCCACTTTCTGCGCCCCGTCGGTCGTCACCTCGAGGGTCACGGAATTGGCGACCTGCGGGGCGGTCTGCCGCTCGTCGGCGCCCTGGCCGACGCTCAGCACCTTGGCATCGGACACCACGATTTCTGATGTGATGGTCGAACCGGCGGCACCCTGCGCGTTCTTGGCCACTTCCTGGATTTCGCCGGCATCGCGCGTCAAAACGACGTCGACCCGGTCGCCCGGTGTCACGAAGCCGCCGACACCGGCAATCTCGTCGGTGCGGATGGTCACTGCCCGCATCCCGGGCGACAGCATGTTGGACAACGTCGCGCGGCCGTTCGGCCCGGACAACTTGGTGAGCAGCACCGGCTCGTTGATCTCGATCGGCGACAGCACCACACGGCTGCCTTCGTCAAGCAGCGATCCGATGGTGGTGAAGGCGCCTTGCGGCAGGGAATCCTGCGGCCACGGGATTTCGCTGAGCTGAGCCCGCTCGAGCTGCATGCCGTAGCGCAGCGGGGCGTTCGCCACCACGATGGTTTTGAACTCGACCTTGGGTGCCGCCGGCGCCACGATCGACGCCGTTTTTTCCTCGGAATCAGCCTTCGCCTGGCTCTTGACCCAGAAATCCGCAGCGAAGATCGAGATCGCGCCGAAAACGGCGGCGATGCCGATCATGGTTATGGCCTTGCCCCTCACGCTAAACCCCTGACGCCCGTGGTCTTTTGTTCGTTGACGCTTACGCTAGGCGTCATTGTTAAAGAATCAGGAACGCCGCAATGCGCGCGCCGACCTATTTCCGCCGGCTTGGTTATCGAATGGTTTTGGAATAAGAGACACTTTGATCCCTGAACGGAACAGGAACCTCGTTCGCCCGCCAAAAGCGTGGCAGTATCGCGGGGTGATTCGCAGCACCGGAATTTATGGCGAGCATGGACGACAATAGCGATCTTTTCGGCACCCTCGACAAGCAGCCGCCACCGGCTCGCGCACCGGCGCGGCCTGCCGATCCGCTGGTGCAGGCGGCGAAACGTCCGGCCGCCTCGCGCGACGGCAGCGAGAGCTACAGCGCCGCCGACATCGAGGTGCTGGAAGGGCTGGAGCCGGTGCGGCGCCGGCCGGGCATGTATATTGGCGGCACCGACGACAAGGCGATGCACCATCTGTTTGCCGAAGTCATCGACAATTCGATGGACGAGGCGGTTGCCGGCCACGCGACCTTCATCGACGTCGAACTCTCCGCCGACGGCTATCTCTCGGTTACCGACAATGGCCGCGGCATTCCGGTCGACCCGCACCCCAAATTCAAGAAGCCGGCGCTCGAAGTCATCATGACGACGCTGCATTCGGGCGGCAAGTTCGACTCGAAGGTCTATGAAACTTCCGGCGGCCTGCATGGCGTCGGCGTCTCCGTGGTCAATGCGCTGTCCGATCATCTCGAAGTCGAGGTCGCGCGCGGACGGCAGCTCTACCGGCAGAAATTCTCGCGCGGCATTCCGGTGACCGGCCTGGAGCAGCTCGGCGAGGTGCACAACCGGCGCGGCACGAAAATCCGTTTCCATCCCGACGAGCAGATCTTCGGCAAGGGAGCGGCGTTCGAACCGGCGCGGCTTTACCGCATGACGCGCTCGAAGGCGTATCTGTTCGGCGGCGTCGAGATCCGCTGGAGTTGCGAGCCCTCGCTGATCAAGGAAAAGGACCAGACGCCGGCCAAGGCCGAGTTCCATTTCCCGGGTGGCCTCAAGGACTACCTCAAGGCATCGCTCGGCGACGAATTCCAGGTCACGCGCGAAATCTTTGCCGGCAAGAGCGACAAGCAAGGCGGCCATGGCTCGCTCGAATGGGCGGTGACCTGGTTCGGCGGCGACGGCTTCATCAACTCCTACTGCAACACCATTCCGACCGCCGAAGGCGGCACGCACGAGGCCGGCTTCCGCAACGTGCTGACCCGTGGCCTTCGCGCCTATGCCGATCTGATCGGCAACAAGCGCGCCTCGATCGTCACCTCGGAAGACGTGATGATCTCGGCCGCCGGCATGCTGTCGGTGTTCATCCGCGAGCCCGAATTCGTTGGCCAGACCAAGGACAGGCTGGCGACGATCGAGGCGGTGCGCATCGTCGAGACCACCATCCGCGATCCCTTCGACCACTGGCTGGCCGACAACCCGCAGGAAGCCTCGAAACTGCTCGAATGGGTGATCGCGCGCGCCGACGAGCGGGTGCGCCGACGCCAGGAAAAGGAAGTGTCGCGCAAGAGCGCGGTGCGCAAGCTGCGCCTGCCCGGCAAGCTCGCCGACTGCACGCAGAATGCCGCCGCCGGCGCCGAACTCTTCATCGTCGAAGGCGACTCGGCCGGCGGCTCGGCCAAGCAGGCGCGCGACCGCGCCAGCCAGGCGGTGCTGCCGCTGCGCGGCAAGATCCTCAACGTCGCCAGCGCCGGCAACGACAAGCTTGCCGCCAACCAGCAGATCTCCGACCTGGTCCAGGCGCTGGGCTGCGGCACGCGGTCGAAATATCGCGACGAGGATTTGCGCTACGACCGCGTCATCATCATGACCGACGCCGACGTCGACGGCGCCCACATCGCGTCGCTGCTGATCACCTTCTTCTATCAGGAAATGCCGAACCTGGTCCGCGGCGGCCATCTCTATCTGGCGGTGCCGCCGCTCTATTCGATCCGCCAGGGCGGCAAAGTCGCCTATGCCCGCGACGACGCGCACAAGGACGAACTTCTGCGCACCGAATTCACCGGGCGCGCCAAGGTCGAGATCGGCCGCTTCAAGGGGCTGGGCGAGATGATGGCAGCGCAGCTCAAGGAGACCACCATGGATCCGAGGAAGCGCACGCTTCTCAGGGTCGATGTAAACGAAATCGATTCAGCCACCAAAGATAGGGTCGATGAGCTGATGGGCACCAAGCCCGAGGCACGCTTCCGCTTCATCCAGGAACGCGCCGAATTCGCCGAGACGGACGTGCTGGATATCTGAGCGTCTGCCGTTCTAGCTTGCCGTTCTAGGAGACGAGCATGTGACCTGGACGCGGCTGAACGATTACTTCGGTACGACATTCGCGGAAATGACACGACCGACCCGCTCGGACTGGATTTTCGCCCTACGCACCGTTTCGGCCGGGCTGATCGCGCTTCTCGCCGCCTACGCTCTCAAGCTCGACCATCCGCAATGGGCGATGATGACGGTGTTCATCGTCGCCCAGCCGGTCGCCGGCATGGTGTTGGCGAAAGGTTTTTACCGGCTGCTCGGCACGCTGGCCGGCGGCCTGGCGGCGATCGGCGTCACTTCCCTGTTCGGCAGCAATCCCTGGATGCTCGTCACCGCGCTCGCGGTGTGGATCGGGCTCTGCACGCTAGTCTCGTCGCTGCTGCGCAACCCGGAGGCCTATGGCGCGGCCCTTGCCGGCTACACCGCGATGATTATCGGCCTGCCTGCTTTCGGGCAGCCACACCTCGTCGTCGATCTCGCCGTCGCGCGCTGTGCCGAAATCGTGCTCGGCATTGTCTGCGCCGGCGTGACCAGCCGGCTGATCCTGCCGAAACTGGCCGCCGACGCCATCATCTCCAGGCTGAAGCGCAGCATTCTCGATCTTGCCACCTATGCCGGCGGCGCCTTTTCCGGCGGCGATCCTGCGATCCTTGCCGGGCTGCAACGCAAGCTGATCGCTGACGCCCAGACGCTCGCCGAAATGCGCACCTACGCCAGGCTCGAGGCGCCAAGCTTCGCCACCCGCGCCCACCCGGTCAGGCGCACGATCGGACAGCTTCTGTGGGCGCTGTCGGCGGCACGCGCGCTGCATTCTCACGCCGCGCCGAAGAACGCGGCGCTGATCCCGGTGCGCAGCGAGTTGCAGGCCCTTGTTGGCGAGTTGGCAGCGAAGCCAGGCGCGCTGGAGGACACCGGACCGTGGGTCGCCCGGCTCGACGCGATCGCCGCCAGAGCGCGGCGGATACCGGAAATGCCGGCCGGGCAGGACGGCGACAAGATCGGCACCATCACCCGCCTCACCATCGCCGCCGATTTCGCCGAAGCGTTGAAGCAAGTGTTGCGCGGCCTGGACGCGCTCCGCTCGCCCGTTTCCCGCCCCTCCCGCGACCGGCGGCAGCCGGCGTTGGTCGTGCACCGCGACTATCATGCGGCATGGCGCAATGCCGTGCGCGCCGCCCTTGCCACGCTGCTGGTCGCGGCCTTCTGGCTGACGACGAAATGGTCGGAAGCGGCGGGCACGGTCATTCTCGTCGCCGTCGTCTCCAGCCTGTTCGCCGCCCGCCCAGATCCCGTCGACTCGGCCTGGGGTTTCTTCAAGGGCACGCTGCTGGCCCTGCCCTTTGCGTTTCTCGTCGGCCAGATCGCCCTTCCCGCCCTGCCCGGCTTCGGCTGGTTCGTCGTCTTCGTCGTGCCGATCATGGTGCCGGCAGCCCTTGGCATGGCCAATCCGCGCCATGTCGGCGTGGCGACCGCCTTCGCCATCAACTTCTTCGCCTTCCTCAGCCCGCATCAGGCCATGACCTACGACCCCGGCCCGTTCTTTGCCGGCTCGGCGTCGATCCTGGTCGGCATCCTGCTGGCGGTCGGCGTCTTCATCGTCGTGCTGCCCGCCGACCCTTGGGTCACGGTCAACCGCATCCTGCAGGCCATGCGGGAGGATCTGGCGCGGCTTTGCCTGCATGAGCGCGTGCCGAGGCGGTCGGCCTTCGAAAGCCTTGCCTACGACCGGGTCAACCAGTTGATGCCGCAGTTGCAGCGCACCGGCAGGCAAGGCGACGCCGTTCTGGGTGGCAGCATCGCCACCGTTACTGTCGGGTTGGAGATCCTGCGGCTGCGTGCTGCCCAGCAAAATGCGGCGATCCCGCCCGAGACCGTGCTTTCAATCACCAATTTCCTGCGCGGTCTGGCACGTGAGCTGCTGTTTCGAAGACCAGGCGAGCCGCAAACCGCGACTGTCGCCGTCGCCAGGCAATATGCGGCAGGCATCGCCGAGCGCAGCGACGCCGCCGAGATGCTGCAGGTCGCAGCCTCGCTGCGCGTCATTGCAGCGGCAATCGAGGACTTTCCGGATTTTTTCGCGAAGGCCTAGGCGCGGCACAGGGTGTGTTGAGATTCAGGTCAGGCCGAGTCGAAAACGATGGCTTCCGAGAACCGGAGCGGAGCGTACTCAAAGTACGTGAGCACCGGAAGCGCAGGAAGTCATCGTTTGCACGCCGGCATCACCTGAATATCAGCACACCCTAGGCGGCTGCGATCGCCAACGCATGGCCGCGCGCGTTTTCACGCAGGGCCTCGAGATGGATCGACTTCACCAGCCCGGCGAGATCGCCTTCGGCGGACTGACCGCCGAGTTCCTTCAGCATCAGCCAGCTGACTTCCTGCACGCCGGCGACGCGCCTGCCGTTGGCAACCTCGCGCCAGACCTTCAGCGCGCGCAGGATGATGCCATGGGTAGCGGCGGCGAGGCCGGCGCTGCGGAACAGCGCCTGCAGCGCCACGTCGTGCCCGCCGGCGAGCAGCGCCCTCACCCGTTGCTCGGACTGTTGGGCAAGCGCCACCAGCGCCGAGCCGAAGAAGTCGACCTTGCCATGCGCAATGGTGCGGATGATGAAGCTCGCGGTGAGGTCGCCGCGCAACCTCAGATGTTCGATCAGCGCGGCGTGCTCCTCGGCGTGCGTGCCTTCGATCAAGGTCACGGAAGCCTTGACGCAGGCATCACGCATGACGCGATCGGCACGGGCGGAGCCCATCAGCGCCAGCACCAGCGGCGATGTCTTGAGCGTCTCGCCGAGCTTGACCAGCAGCATATGGCGGCAGTCGGCGGGTAGCCGCGCATCCGATATCAGCGCTTCGCGCACCAGTGCGAGGTGGCCGTGCCGCTCCGCCATGCGGCGAAAGCTGAGCGAGGCGATGTCGGCGCCGCTGTTGGCGAGCAGCACGGCGCAGGCCTCCGGCTCGCCGATCTCGGCGATGGCCGCTGCCAGCGACATCGACACGACAGGCCGGTCGGCGATCAGCTTCTGCGTCGCCTTCTGGCCGCCGGCAACCCGGTCGATCAGGTCCGCGTCGGTAAGCAGCGGCGAGCGCGCCAGCACCATGGCGGCCACTTCCGGCTGGTCGGAAGCGAGCGCACTGATGATCTGCAGCGGCGCGTGGTGGCTCATCGACAGCGCTTCGGCAATCGCCAGCCGCACCTTCGACGAGGCATCGTCGAGCAGCAGCGTCAACGCGGCCTCGGCGGCGCAGCGATCCTCGAACGGCAGGTCGGAATTGATGTAGGCGCGGGCCAGCGCACTGGCTGCGGAGGCGCGCTCGGAGACCCGCGCCGTGTCAATCCATTTCAGAAAGTGCGAAACTACCATGCCGCCTGCTTACGCCCCTTGCCAGAACGCGCCTGGCCCCGATGGAAACGTAGGCCTGAAATGGTTTACGAAGCGTTCACCATGTTCCTTAACCGGCTTGATGGAGCAGCGGCCAACGCCTATCAAGCAACGGGAACGAGGAGATCGACCATGGCCGGGCTTTATCTGGAAGAGTTCGTCGTCGGCCATGTCTTCCGGCACACGCTGCGCAAGACAGTCACCGAAAGCGACAACATGCTGTTTTCGGTGATGACGCTGAACCCGCAGCCGCTGCATATCGATTTCGACTTCGCCGCGAAGAGCGAATGGGGCAGACCGCTGGTCAATTCGCTGTTCACGCTGGGGCTGATGATCGGCATCTCGGTCAACGACATCACCGTCGGCACCACCGTCGCCAATCTCGGCATGAAGGAAACCGTGTTTCCGCATCCGGTCTTCCACGGCGATACCATTCGCGTCGAGACCACGGTGGTTTCAGTGCGCGAGTCCAAATCCAAGCCGGATCGCGGCATCGTCGAGTTCGAGCACCGCGCCTACAACCAGGATGACATTCTCGTCGCCAAATGCACGAGACAGGCGATGATGATGAAAAAGGTGGCCTGAGCGATGCGTTCGCTGCTCTTCATTCCAGGCGATTCCGAAAAGAAACTTGAAAAGGGTTTTGGCGCCGGCGCCGACGTGGTCATCGTCGACCTAGAAGATTCCGTTGCGGCCGCCAACAAGGCGGCGGCACGAACTATTGCGAAGGGCTTCATCGCCAGCCAAAGGCAGCAGACGAGGTCTGCCATCTATGTGCGGGTCAACGATCTATCGACCGGCCTGACCGACGATGATCTCGCGGCCCTGGTCCCGGCGAAACCGGACGGCATCATGCTGCCGAAGTCGAACAGCGGCCAGGATGTGCAGCAGCTTTCGGCCAAACTCAGGGTGCACGAGGCCGAGAACGGCTTGCCGGATGGCGGAATCAAAATCCTGCCGATCATCACCGAGACGGCCGCCGGCGTATTGGCGGCCGCGACCTATGCCGGGGCGAGCGCACGGCTTGCCGGCCTGACCTGGGGCGCAGAGGATCTGTCGGCAGCCATTGGCGCCCGCGCCGCGCGCGATGAGCGGGGCCGCTACACCGATGTCTTTCGCCTTGCCCGCACCATGACCATCCTTGCTGCCGGCAACGCCGAGGTCGCGGCGATCGATACGGTTTTTCCAAACTTCCGCGACATGAGCGCCTTCGAAGCCGAATGCATCGAGGCTGAGCGCGACGGATTCACCGGCAAGATGGCGATCCACCCGGCGCAAGTGCCGGTGATCAACGCAGCCTTCACACCGTCGGCCGAAGCCGTGAAACACTCCCAGGCGATCGTCGAGGCCTTCGCGGCGGCCGGAAATCCCGGCGTGGTCGGCATCGACGGCAAGATGGTGGACAGGCCGCATCTGCGGCTGGCCGAGCGGCTTCTGGCGCGCGCCAAGGCGGCGGGGATTTCCGTCTAGCCGCTACCAGACCAGCGGGATCAGCCTGTAGCGGACATTTTCCGCGTAGTCGTCGTAGCCGCGCAGGCCGGTCCGCAGCGTTCCCTCTTCGATAAATATGCGAATGGCCAGGAGAACGACGAACACAAGCACCGACGCCAGCCCCCACCAAGAGCCAAGCAGAAGCGCCGCGCCGGCGAAGAAGAGAATGGCGCCGGCATACATTGGATGGCGGACGTAGCCGTATGGGCCGGTGGTGATGACGTGCTGTCCGCGTTCTTCCTGGATCTTCACGACGGGCGCCGCGAAGCTGTTCTCCAGCATCGTGCGGTAGCAGATCCAGATCCCGAGCAGCAGCACTGCCGTGCCGACCACCTGCACCCATACGGGAACCGCCGACCAGCCGAAGCGGAAGTCGAGCCCCATCAGGACCTGCCAAACAAGCATGGCCAGCAGAAGCACGCTCAGCAGGACCTTGTCGGCCGCGGTCTGATTCTTCTGAATGGGCGGGCTCAGCCGCTCATTCATCAGGCCGGGATCGCGCCGGGCCAGGGACACGCCCAAGGTGAGGCTGAGCCCAACCATCATCACCAGGTACAGCCAGGCTCCAGGCCAGTTCAGCGTGCCGGCCGACAGGAAGAGCAAGGCGCCCATGGCGCCGAACCACACGAACGTCTGCAGGATCAACTTCGAGATCATAAGATGCCTCCTGATCCGCTAGTCCTTCCCCCAGCGCGGCCGCCGCATCGAAAATATGTCGCTGATGCTGGAATAGTCCATATAGCCGAGGCGGCTGACATTGCCGGCCCTGACGATGTCGAACCTGCCGTCTTTGAGGTAGGCGTCGTCGATATGCACGCCGACGACTTCGCCGGCGACAACGACGGCGCTGGTCTGCGACCCGTCGAGCGCCCTTGGCCGCAGGATTTCCGTCACCCGGCATTCGAGCGCCGCCGGCGCTGCCGCCACACGCGGCGGCGCGACGAGGCGCGACGGCACCATGGCGAGATCGGCATAGTCGAATTCGCTGACACCGCGCGGCGCATCGACCGCCGTGCGGTTCATCTTCTCCGCCAGTTCGCGGCTGACCAGATTGGCGACGAACTCGCCCGTCTCTTGAGCGAAGCTGGCGCTGTCCTTCTCGCCTTCGGACGAGAACCAGACGATGAAAGGCCGGGTCGAAAAGGCGTTGAAGAAAGAATAGGGCGCGAGGTTGATCTTGCCTTGCCTGTTCAAGGTCGAAATCCAGCCGATCGGGCGTGGCGCCACGATCGCCTTGGACGGATCGTGCGGCAGCCCATGCCCTTTCGCCGGCTCGTAGAACATTTTCTCCCTAACCGGCCCACGGCCCCTGATAATCGGCATAGAGCTTTGCCGGATCGGGTCGCGGCCGCTCCGGCGCCGGTCCCTGGTAGGAACCGATATGGACGAAGCCGACGACGCGCTCCTGCGGCGCCAGTCCCAGGATCGCCCTGCCCTCCGGCACGTCGGAATACCAGTTGCTGATCATGTTGGTGCCATAGCCGAGCGCGTTGGCCGCGATCATCAGGTTCATCGCCGCCATGCCGCCGGACAGGAACATTTCCCATTGCGGGATCTTGGGGTTCTCCCGAGGGATCGACACCACGCCGATCACCAGCGGCGCGCGCGAAAAGCGCGCCAATTCCTGGTTGCGGCGACCTTCCGGCAGCGGCCCTTCGCGCTGTTCGGCGAGTGCCGCCAGCTGCTTGCCGATCTCGACGCGCGCCTCGCCGCGATAGAGGATGAAGCGCCATGGTTCGAGCCGGCCGTGGTCCGGCACGCGTGCGGCGGCGGCGATCATCGTCGCGATCTCGGCATCGCCGGGCGCCGGCTCCTTCAGCTCAGGAATCGGCGCCGAATTTCGAGTCAGCAGAAAGTCGATGATCGGCGACGCCATGGGCGCAAGTCTCCTGAACTGTGAGCTGAAGCGCGCCATCGGGAATCCGGGCGGCTCGGGCATTGGCGCGGCGCGCCGGAAGGAAGAGCCTCCGGCAGAGCGGATCAGACTCTTAAGCCTTGAAATTGCCACCGCCTTGGGCTTCAACGCAAGGCATGTTTGAGGGGAACTTGCGTCTTTTCCTGGTCTGGTTCGCCGCCGCGCTGTTCATGGCGCCGGTTTTGCTTGCTTCCGCGCAGACCAGGGATGGCATCAGCGACCTCAAACTTCCCGGAATCGCAAACTATTCGTCACCCAAGAACGAGACGTCGCTGGCGCTGGGAAGCGGCGGCGCAATCACGCTGTCGGCGCAGCTGACCGACAAAGGCACCGATATTACGCGCGGTATCGTCTGGCGCGTCTTCAAGCCTGAAGCCGCGAGCGACGGCAAGCTGCCGATGGTGGCCTCCGCCCATGGCGGCACCGCCGTGTTCCAGCTCGAGCCCGGCAGCTATCTGGTGCACGCTTCCTACGGACGCGCCGGCGCCACCAAGCGCATCACCGTCGGCAAGGAGGCCAAGCGCGAAAGCCTGGTGCTCGACGCCGGCGGCCTCAAGCTCGACGCCGTCCTGTCGGGCGGGGCGCACATACCGCCGAAAAAACTGCGTTTCTCGATCTATGAAAGCCGCACCGAAGCCAATGGCGAGCACGCGCTGATCATCCCCGATGTCGAACCGAACAGCGTCGTGCGGCTGAACGCCGGCACCTACCATGTCGTCTCGAACTATGGCTCGGTCAATGCCGTGATCCGCTCCGACATCCGCGTCGAGGCCGGCAAGCTGACCGAGGCCACCGTCGAGCACCGGGCGGCCGAGATGACCATGAAGCTGGTGCGCGAAACCGGCGGCGAGGCGATCGCCGACACGTCCTGGTCGCTGCTCAACGAATCCGGCGATCCGATCAAGGAAACCGTTGGCGCCTTCGCCTCGATGGTGCTGGCCGAAGGCGACTACACCATCATCGCCAAGAACCGCGACCGCATCTACCAGAAGGATTTTACCGTGGTCGCCGGTCAGAACCAGGAGATCGAGGTTCTCGCTACCGAGGCCTCGGCCATCGATCCCGAGGAAGGCGCGGACTAAGCAGCGCTTCTGCTCCTGTTCCTCAAGCTGCCTTACGCATGCGCCTCGGCAGGAAATGGACCCGGCCACGCGACGCTGCCGGCGCCAGATCGAACACACCGCGATAGAGGCGCTCTAGCAAAGCCTTGCGGTCGCGCAAAGGTTCCAGTTCGCTCCAGCTCAGAACGTCGCCGACGCGCACGTCGATCGACTTGCCGGACAGCCGCGCGAATTCGTGGATGAGCAGAGAAATGCGCAGCGTCAGCGAAGCCTTGCCGACGAATTTCGCCACACGCCCATCGCGCTCTGCCATGTTCATCGGACCGCTGACCAGATGGAACAGCCGCCCGTTCTGGCCGGAGAAATGCATCGGGATGACCGATGCCCTGGCGTCCTGGACGAGACGGGCCGGAAACATCTTCCACGGCAGGTCGCGCGCCCGGCCAAAGCCCTTCGGCGCGGTGGCGACGCCGCCGGCCGGAAAGACGACGATGGTGACGCCTTCCTTCAGCAGCCGCACCGCCTCATGGCGCACCGCCATGTTGTTCCTGAGCGCATCCTTGGTCTCGGAAAAATCGATCGGCAGCGAATAGGGTTCCATCTCGCGGATCTTGAGCAGGTCTTTGTGGATCATGACGCGAAACGGCCGCGCGAGTTGCTCGGCCAGCGACAGCACGGCAATGCCGTCGCCGATGCCGAACGGATGGTTGGCGACGATCACCAGCGGTGTCTCTGGCAGCTTTGCCGGCGGCCATTGATCGGCGCTCCGCACCTTGACGTCGATCAGTTCCAGCATGCGGCTGAACACCCGGTCGCCGCTCGGCGCCACCTGCCGGCGCCAGAAATCATAGAGTGCGGCAAAATGATCGCGCCCGGACAGGCCTTCGATCGAATGGATGAACCAGCGCGTCAGCGCCGGTTGGTGAGGACTGGCGTAGGAAAGCTCGGGAAACGGTCTTTCCCGCAGTTTCAGCTTGAGCATGGAAGGCTCGTTACAGGCTTGGCGTGACAGGCATGTGAAAATGGCGGTGGATCGCTCCACCGCCATCTCATCGTGGATCAGGCAGCGCGCTTGCGCCTGCGATCCGGCGTCATCGCTTCTTCGGAAAGCAGTTTGAGCGCCTCGGCGAGACCAAGCGATTCCTGGTCGCGCGAGCCGAGCCGGCGGATGTTGACCGTCTCCTCCTCCGCCTCGCGCTTGCCGCAGACGAGGATGACCGGAACCTTGGCCAGCGAATGCTCGCGCACCTTGTAGTTGATCTTCTCGTTGCGCAGATCGGCTTCCGCCAGAAGCCCAACCGCCTTCAACTGGCCTACGACCTTCATCGCGTAATCGTCCGCATCGGAGGTGATCGTCGCCACCACCACCTGCAGCGGCGCGAACCACAGCGGGAAATGGCCGGAATAGTTCTCGATCAGGATGCCGAGGAAACGCTCCATCGAACCGCAGATGGCACGATGCACCATGACAGGCTGCTTCTTTTCCGAATCCGAGCCGATGTAGAAGGCGCCAAAACGTTCCGGCAGGTTGAAGTCGACCTGCGTGGTGCCGCACTGCCATTCGCGACCGATGGCGTCCTTCAGCACATATTCGAATTTCGGCCCGTAGAAGGCGCCCTCGCCCGGATTGATCGAGGTCTTGATGCGATTGCCCGAGCGCGTCCGGATCGTCTCCAGAACGCCGCCCATGATTGCCTCGGCATGATCCCAGGCCTCGTCAGTGCCGACACGCTTGTCCGGCCGCGTCGACAGCTTGACGCTGATCTCGTCGAAGCCGAAATCGGCATAGGTCGACAGGATCAGATCGTTGATGCGCAGGCATTCGGAGGCAAGCTGCTCCTCAGTGCAGAAGATATGCGCGTCGTCCTGCGTGAAGCCGCGCACGCGCATCAGCCCATGCAGCGCGCCGGATGGCTCGTAGCGATGCACATTGCCGAATTCCGCAAGCTTTACGGGCAGATCGCGATAGGATTTCAACCCATGCTTGAATATCTGCACATGGCCGGGGCAGTTCATCGGCTTGAGCGCGAACACCCGGTCGTCGTCGGTGTCGTCGCCGGCGACAGTCACCTTGAACATGGCGTCGCGATACCAGCCCCAGTGGCCTGACGTCTCCCACAGGCTCTTGTCCAGAACCTGCGGTGCGTTGACCTCCTGGTAGCCCTGTTCGTCGAGGCGGCGGCGCATGTAGTTGACCAGGTTCTGGAACATCTTCCAGCCCTTGGCGTGCCAGAAGACGACACCGGGGCCTTCCTCCTGGAAATGGAACAGGTCCATTTCACGGCCGAGCTTCCTGTGGTCACGCTTCTCGGCTTCCTCGAGCATCGTCTGGTAGGCGTCGAGCTGCGCCTGGTCGGCCCAGGCCGTGCCGTAGATGCGCGTCAGCATCGGGTTGTTGCTGTCGCCGCGCCAATAGGCGCCGGCCACCTTCATCAGCTTGAAAGCATTGCCGATCTGCCCGGTCGAGGCCATGTGCGGGCCACGGCAAAGATCGAACCAGTCGCCCTGCGCGTAGATCTTGAGGTCCTGGTCCTCGGGGATGGCGTCGATCAGTTCCAGCTTGTAGCGCTCGCCCTTGTCGGCGAAGACCTTCTTGGCCTTCTCGCGCGGCCACACTTCCTTGGTGAACGGCTTGTTGCGCTGGATGATCTCGCGCATCTTCTTCTCGATCACCGGGAAATCGTCGGGCGTGAACGGCTCGTTGCGGGCGAAGTCGTAATAGAACCCGTTCTCGATCACCGGCCCGATGGTCACCTGCGTTCCCGGCCACAGTTCCTGCACGGCCTCGGCCAGCACGTGTGCTGCGTCGTGGCGGATGAGTTCGAGCGCGCGCGGGTCCTCGCGGGTGATGATCTCGACCTTCCCGGACTTGCCAAGCGGATCAGCCAGATCGCGCACGACGCCGTCGATGGCGTAGGCGACGGCCTTCTTGGCCAGCGACTTCGAGATCGATTCGGCCAGGCCGGCGCCGGTCATCGCCGCTTCATAGTCGCGGACGGAGCCATCGGGAAATGTCAGGGAAACGGAATTCAGCATAGTTATCTCCTATCCAGTCCCGCAAACGAGCGCGGGTGGTGAAATGCCGGATGCGTCCGGCGGCAGCCTTTTAGGGGCAGAAGCCGCCGGCGTAAAGCCGGGAGGCCCGCCTATTTGATCAGGCCAGGCAGGTCATTTAGGAACCCTGCCCGCGTCGCCAGGCCCTTCGGCATGTCGGTGCGCTTCTCGTCAACCACCAGCCGCGCAAAGACGATCCGGCGGCCATCCTTCTCGGCCCAGCCGACGAACCAGCCGAGCGAGCGTTTGCCCGTGCCGCCATTGCCGAGCCTCGTGCTGCCGGTCTTGCCCTGCACTACCCAACCTCCCGCACGAAAATTCGGGATGATCGCTTTGGCCATCTGATGCGCCGTGGCCGACACCGGCATTTTGCCGGCAAGTATCCGGCGCAGGAAGGCCGTCTGCTCTACCGGCGAGATTTCGAGCGAGGAATTCACCCAGGAATGGGTCAGGCTATCATTCTCGCCGGCGCTGCCGGAGACGTCCATGTTGCCGTAGCCGAATTTCGATACATAGCCGGCAAATCGCTCGCCGCCGAGCCTGCTTGTGATTTCGCGGGAATACCAGAGAACGGAATCGCGCTCCCAGATCGTCGGATCGACGGTCTTCCGGTCCCGCTTCACCGCATTGAACTCAGGCTTGTAGTCCCAGCTCGGCTTATGCTCGTCGTTCAGAATGCCCGCGTCGTAGCCGATCAGCGCCAGCGGCACCTTGAATGTCGACGCCGGGCTGAAGCGTTGATCGCAGACGCCGTCCCGATAGAGCGTTTCGCCGCTTACCGCATCCTGGATCAGCGTGCATTCGACATCGCCAAGCGGAGCCGACTGCGCCCGCATCGGGAACCCAAGCAGCCACGCCAGCAGGAACAGAACGATGGCAAAAACGAACGGAAGGCGGTCTATCTGGCGCATGTAAAATCTCTCTCCTGACGGGTGGGCAGAAGAGGACTTAGCGAGGCGTCTTGTCTCGATTTTGTCTCAAATTCGCAGTCTTTGTGCAGGCTTGCGTTAACCCTACCAGATCGTAAAGACCGGCCGGAGCCGAGGCCCGTGGGTGCAGTCAGACCTGGCCGCGCTTCTTGCCGATCCGCCAGTACCGCCACGGCATGAACCAGACATAGCGCCCGGCCAGCGTCTCCGGCACGCGATCGATGCCATGCGTGCCAAACGGGCCGCAGCGCAGCACCCGGAAAAGCCCCATCCAGCCGCCGGCCCACAGGCCGTGGCGGGCGATCGCCTCATGCGCGTATTCGGAACAGGTCGGCAGATGGCGGCAGGTATTGCCGACAAAACCGGACAGCGTCAGCTGGTAGAGACGCACAAGCGACGTGCCGAGGATGCGGCCCGGCGTCTTGCGCCAGGGGCCTGGCCAATTGCGCCCGCGCCGGGCCGGTGTTGCGGCATGCGCATGCCTATGGTGGTCGCGCACCGCATTCTCCGTATCGCGTTTCGCCCCAGGATAAATGTGGACTTCGAGCAGAGAACGCAATCCCCGTTGATGCTGGCCCTTGGTGATGCCGGCTGTCGATGCTGGCCGTCCTGCCTTTCACCGGTGAAATGTGCGCCGATCTGCCGGAGATACCCAGCGCGTGGGACTGGTTGGTCCCTGTTCGCGGCGTCCGGCCTGTGGCCGCTTCTCGCCATACCATTGAAACGTCGCGATCCGCATGACGTCGCCAAAAATCTCCAGGAACTGGATCATGGCCGTATCTCCTTTGGCATCGATTAGACTGCCGCTGGCCTTCGTCTTCAAACGAGTATAATTTCCACATCGGATAACTTTAGATTATGCGTATTGAAGTGTGCCCGGCTGCATGACAACGATGCAACTATATGAAATCATTATGCGATCTGGCTTATGCCGCGGCGGCTTCAAGCTTACTGTGTTGAGCGGGCCGTAGGGCTATTTCGCGCGGTTTGTGCGCTTGATGTAAGCTCGGAAAAAAGAGCTAGACTCGTGCCGATCGTCAAACTGCATCAAAAACTCGCCGACAGGCTGAAGACCCCCGAATGAAGCGCGGACGCCTTCCCCTGACGGCACTGAGGAGTTTCGAGGCGGCCGGAAGGCACCTGAGTTTCAGCCGTGCGGCCGAGGAACTCTATGTTTCGCAAGCCGCGATCAGCCGCCAGATCCGCGAACTCGAGACCTTCCTGCACCAGCCCCTGTTTTTCCGCCATCGTCGCCGCGTCGAGCTAACAGACGCCGGCCGACGGCTGCTTGATCAGCTCGTCAGAAGTTTTGGCGATATCGACAACATGCTGTCGGAAATGGTGGTCACACCGGCCCAGTCCCTGGTCTGCGTCAGTGCCGAACCCTCGCTTGCAGCCTCGTGGCTGGTGCCACGACTCAACCGGTTCCGCGAGCTGCGGCCGGACATCGACATTTCCCTCGAGGTCGACGCACGCCTGATCGAGTTCCGCAGCGACCAGGCCGAACTCGCTCTGCGCTTCAGCGCCAACAGCACCGCATGGCCGCGCAGCGAGGCCGAGCGGTTGGCGCCGGTCATCGATTCCCCGGTCCTGTCACCTGCTCTTTTCAAGTCCGGCCCGGCCCTGCGAAGCCCCGCCGACCTGCGCCGCTACACCCTGCTGCATGAGGAAAGCCGCCAGGGCTGGGCGCGCTGGTTCGAGGCGGCGGGCGTGACCGGCGATGCACTGCCGGAACGCGGTCCGCTTCTGGCCGATGCGTCGCTGTCGAAACAGGCGGCCATGCTCGGCCATGGCGTAGCTCTCGGCGATCTCCTGCTGATCGAGGAGGAACTGGCATCCGGCGCCTTGATCAAGCCCTTCGACACCAACGTCATCTGCGGCGCCTACTGGCTGGTCGCAAAAAGCCTGCGCAATCTGTCCGAGCCTGCCGCCGCCTTCGCTGACTGGATCCGCGCAGAATTTGCCGAGAGCCGGCGTTCTCTGAAAGAAATCTAGGCTGCTTCTTCGGCGCGCTTCTTTTCGATCTGGCCGATCGCATCGACGACCGCGTCGAAGGTGAGCATGGTCGAGGCATGGCGCGCTTTGTAGTCGCGCACCGGTTCGAGATATCTGAGATCGGCGAAGCGGCCTTCCGGCGGCGCGCCATTTTCCTTCAGCATCTTCAGCATGGTCTCGCGCACTGCGCGCAACTCCTCCGCGCTGGCGCCAATGACATGCTGGGCCATGATCGAGGACGACGCCTGGCCGAGCGCGCAGGCTTTCACGTCATGCGCAAAATCGGTGACGACGCCGTCATCCATCTTGAGATCGACGGTCACGGTCGATCCGCATAATTTGGAATGCGCGCGCGCTGTCGCGTCCGGATGGTCGAGCCGGCCGATCCGCGCGATATTTCCGGCAAAACCCAGAATTTTCGCATTGTAGACGTCGTCGATCATATTTTTCCAATCTGTCGCCGCCCAGCGAACAGCGATTGCCGCTGATGCGTCTTTCATTCGCTCGGCACGACCATATATAATGCTCACAGTCGAGCATCGACAAGGCAGCCGAAGGCCACGTCTTTGCTCAAATTAATTCACGCCGCTTGAGGGCTGGAAACCGCGAGTTTCTTACACCCGAAAGGTCGTGGTCCGTTCAACTCGTCCCTCCTGAGAGAGGGACTACGGGAGACGCCTTTATGGATGCCGTCATCAAGAAACTCATGCCCCAGTCCACTTACATGGAAAAGCCGGTCACCGACAGGCCGAGCGAAGCCGAGGTCGAGGCCGCGGTGCGCACCCTGTTGCGATGGACCGGCGACAATCCGGAGCGGGAGGGCCTGATCGACACGCCGAAGCGTGTTACCAAGGCATTCCTCGAAATGTTCAACGGCTACGACATGTGCCCGGCCGAGGAGCTTGGCCGGACCTTCGAGGAAGTCGCCGGCTATGACGATCTCGTCATCGTCAGGGACATAAATTTCCATTCGCATTGCGAGCATCATATGGTGCCGATCATCGGCAAGGCGCATGTCGGCTACCTGCCGGACGGCAAGGTCGTCGGCCTGTCCAAGATCGCGCGCGTCGTCGACATCTTCGCCCATCGCCTGCAGACGCAGGAAGCGATGACCGCGCAGATCGCCAGCGTCATCCAGGACGTGCTCAATCCGCGCGGCGTCGCCGTCATGATCGAAGCCGAGCACATGTGCATGGCCATGCGCGGCATCCGCAAACAAGGCTCCACCACGCTGACCTCAACCTTCACCGGCGTCTTCAAGGACACCCCCGAGGAACAGGTCCGTTTCGTCACCATGGTGCGCGGCGGCGGGGTCTGATCGGCCCTCGCCGGCCGCTAGACCATGATCCCAAAAAGTGGGAACCGGTTTTTGGACAAGATCATGGTCAAACAAGAAGATCCGGCGATGTCGGCACTGGAATTTCCGAAAGCTCCGTCAGACAAGAAAGCGCTGGAGGAAGGCACTGTCCTTTCGCCGCGCTTCGATGCCAAAGGCCTCGTCACGGTGGTCGTCACCGATGACGCCGACGGCATGCTGTTGATGGTCGCGCATATGAATGCCGAAGCGCTGGCGCTGACGCTGGAGACGGGCATCGCCCATTACTGGTCACGCTCGCGCAACGCGCTGTGGAAGAAGGGGGAAACCTCCGGCAATTTCCAGAGCATCGTCGAGATGCGCACCGATTGCGACCAGGATGCATTGTGGCTGCGCGTGAAAGTGTTGGGCCACGACGCAACTTGTCACACCGGCCGGCGTTCCTGCTTTTATCGGACGGTGGGGTTGAACGACGGCAAGGCGACGCTTGTCGACGACGGCAGCAAACCGCTGTTCGATACGGAACAAGCGTATCGGAAGCCTTTGTGAACCATTCAATATTCACAAACCACTCATACTCACTATTCTCGAACATCCTTGCTGTAGAAGGGATGTGGGACAAGGGGAGATTGTGATGCTCGAATGGGCGTCATTGCGTAGCAGACCAGACGTTCGAGAGGCCAACGGCCCCTCCTCGTCGGGCGGCGCATCCGATACGAAGCCTGGCAAGAAAACAGGCATTTCATTGGCGCTCGGCGGTGGCTGCGCGCGCGGCTGGGCTCATATCGGCGTGCTGCGTGCGCTCGACGAGGCCGGCATCGAAGTGTCGATGATCGCCGGCACTTCGATCGGCGCCCTGGTCGGCGGCTGCTACCTTGCCGGCAAACTGGACGATCTCGAAGAATTCGCCAGGAGCCTGACCAAGCGGCGCCTCTTCGGCCTTCTCGATCTCAATCTGCGCGGCAGCGGGCTGTTCGGCGGCATGAAGCTGGACGCCAGGCTGCGCGAGCACATGGCCGGCATCCGCTTCGAAGACCTGTCCAAGCCTTTCGTTTGCGTCACCTCGGAAATCCGCACCGGCCATGAGATCTGGCTGTCGAGCGGCTCGCTGATCACCGCCATGCGTGCTTCCTACGCGCTGCCCGGCGTGTTCGAGCCAGTAATCTGCAACGGCCGCGTCCTGGTCGACGGCGCGCTGGTCAATCCGGTGCCGGTCTCGGTCTGCCGCGCCTACGAGCAGCCGCTGGTTGTCGCGGTCAACCTTCACTACGACCTGTTCGGCCGCGCCGCCGTCATCAAGCACAGCGCCGGTGAACTGGTCATCGAGAAGGACGCGCCAAGAGCCGGCCACGTCGACGCCGAGCGCCAGTCGCACCAAACGCGGCTCGGCATCACTGGCGTCATGGTCGAGGCCTTCAACATCATCCAGGATCGCATTTCGCGCGCCAGGCTGGCCGGTGACCCGCCCGACATGTCGCTGCAGCCCAAGCTCAGCCATATCGGCCTGACCGAATTCCATCGCGCCGACGAGGCGATCCGCCTCGGCTACCAGGCGACGATGGCGCAGATCAGCGAACTCACCCGGCTGCAGACGGTTCTCGCCTGACCCACAATCAGACAGTTCTCAGGCTATTGCCGCGTCGGTGATGCGGAACTGCACCGTGCGGTTGCCGTTCCAGTAATTGCCCGACAGCGAACCCGCGACATGCACCGTCTTGCCCCGGTTCTTGAACAGGAATTCGCCAAGCGCGGTATCGACGGCGCGAAAGGCGATCGCCTGGATGCGGCCGCCGCTTTGCGACTGCAGCTCGGCGCGGATGTGGTTGGTGCCGACCGGCCGTGCATCCGCCAGCCGGTGGCGCGGCAGCGCGAAGACCGGCGCGACATGGCCGGCGCCGAACGGCCCGGCCTTTTCCAGCGCGTCGAGCAGCGCGAGTGTGGCGCCCTCGGCGGCGAGTGCACCGTCGATGGCCAGGCTCTCCTCGTCCTGCAGCCGGAACACCTCGGCCGCCGCCCGCTCCTCGAAGAAGGCTCTTAGCGCCCCGAGCTTCGCCCGCTCGACCGTGATGCCGGCCGCCATGCCGTGGCCGCCGCCCTTGACGATCAGCCCGGCATCTGCCGCCTCGCGCACCAGCCGTCCGAGATCGAAGCCGGACACCGAGCGTCCCGAGCCGGTGCCGACGCCATTGGCGTTGAAGGCGATGGCAAAGGCCGGCCGCCGTGCGTGGTCCTTGAGCCGCGAGGCGAGCAGGCCGACGATACCCGGATGCCAGGTGGTGCTGGCGGTGACGACGACGGCCGGGCCATTGCCGCCGGCAAGCTCGGCATCGGCTTCGGCGCGCGCCTGCGCCAGCATCTCCAGCTCCATCTGCTGGCGTTCCTGATTGAGCCGGTCGAGCGTCTCGGCGATCGTGTTGGCCTCGACCGGATCGTCGGTGGCGAGCAGGCGGCTGCCGAGGGCGGCGTCGCCGATGCGCCCGCCGGCATTGATGCGCGGCCCGATCAGATAGGCGAGATGAAAGGTGCTGATCGGCTCGCCGATGCGCGACACCCGCGCAAGGGCGGCCAGCCCCTCGTTCTTCTGCTGGCGCGCCACCTGCAGCCCCTTGACCACGAAGGCGCGGTTGACGCCGGTCAGCGGCACCACATCGCAAACGGTGGCCAGCGCCACCAGGTCGAGCAGCGAAAGCAGATCCGGTGACGTGGCATCCGGCAGCCGACCGCGCAGAATCCTGGCCGTCTGCACCAGGGTGAGAAAAACGACGCCGGCCGCGCAAAGATGGCCCTGCCCGGAAAGATCGTCCTCGCGATTGGGATTGACCACCGCATCGGCTGCCGGCAGCGGACCGCCGACCTGATGGTGGTCGAGCACCACGACATCGGCGCCGGCCTCTCTCGCCGCGTCGATGGAGACGGCACTGTTGGTGCCGCAATCGACAGTGACGATCAGGGTCGCGCCGCGCGAGATGAGGTCGCGCATAGCCTCCGGATTGGGGCCGTAACCTTCGAAGATGCGGTCGGGTATGTAGATCTCGGACGGCACCGAGAAATGCCCGAGAAAGCGCTTGAGCAGCGCCGACGAGGCGGCTCCGTCGACATCGTAGTCGCCGAAGATCGCCACCTTTTCCTTGGCGATTATGGCCCCGGCGATGCGGGCCGCGGCCTTCCCCATGTCGGTCAGCGATGCCGGATCCGGCAAGAGATCGCGGATCGTCGGATCGAGGAAGCGCTCGGTCTGCTCGGCGGTCACGCCGCGCCCGGCGAGCACCCGCGCGACGATATCCGGCACGACGTAGCCTTGCGCTATGGCAAGTGCAGTCATGTCCTGCCGCTCGGTCAGCCGGTGTTCCCAGGAGACACCGGTAGCCGACTGCCTTACGTCGAGGAAAAGCCTCTTCTCGCCCGTCATATGACGTGCCGCCCGCCTATTGCCATCTGTCACGACATCAATAGGCGACGGCTAAGCAGGAAGGAATCAAAACTTTTCCAGATCCTGATGGCGTGCCTTGATCTCGCGCACGGTGCGCGACGACGAACGCAGCACGATGGTGTGCGTGGTGATGTAGGTGCGGCCGAACTTGACGCCGTCGAGCATGTTGCCGTCGGTGACACCGGTTGCCGCAAACAGCACGTCGCCGCGCGCCATGTCCTGCGCGCGGTAGACCCGCTTCGGGTCGGAGATGCCCATCTTGGCCGCGCGCGCCACCTTTTCCGGCGTGTCGAGGATCAGCCGGCCCTGCATCTGGCCGCCGGTGCAACGCAAGGCTGCCGCCGCCAGCACCCCTTCCGGCGCGCCGCCGGTACCGAGATAGATGTCGATGCCGGTCTCTTCCGGATCGGTGGTGTGGATGACCCCGGCGACATCGCCGTCGCCGATCAGCCGGATCGCCGCGCCCGTCGCCCGTACCGCCTCGATCAGTCTACCGTGGCGCGGCCGGTCGAGGATGCAGGCGGTGATCTCGGACACCGCAACACCCTTGGCCCTGGCGAGGCTGGCGATGTTTTCGGCCGGCGAGGCGTCGATGCCGATGACGCCTTCGGCATAGCCCGGGCCGATGGCGATCTTGTCCATATAGACGTCCGGCGCGAACAAAAGGCTGCCCTTTTCCGCAATCGCGATGACGGCAAGCGCGTTAGGCAGGTTCTTGGCGCAGATCGTCGTGCCTTCCAGCGGATCGAGCGCGATATCGACCGTCGGGCCTTTGCCGGTGCCGACCTCTTCGCCGATGTAGAGCATCGGCGCCTCGTCGCGCTCGCCCTCGCCGATCACCACTGTGCCCTTGATGGCGAGGCGGTTGAGCTCCTCGCGCATGGCATCGACGGCGACCTGGTCGGCGGCCTTCTCGTCGCCGCGTCCGCGCAGCCTGGCGGCGGCGACAGCGGCCCGTTCGGTGACGCGCACCAGTTCCATGGTGAGTATCCGGTCGAGACCGGCGACAATGTTCTGGGCGACATTCATCGATGGAAAATCCTTGTTGCCACGCTACCTCCCGCCAGAGGCCCGCTTCTTGTGTCAAAGCTCCATGACAACGGCAAGACTTGCCACGTCAATTTTTCGAAATCGCAGCAATATCAATCGATTAAAGGCGGAATATGATTGAATTTATCCGGCGCGTTCGATGCGGATCACCTGCGGTTTGTCGGTCAGATGGCCGTCCTTGGTGATGCCGTCGACGGCCTTGCGCACCGCCGCTTCGGTCGTCTCGTGGGTGACCAGGATGACCGTCTTCTGCGCGTCCGTTTCCGGCCCGGAGGCGTGCTGGACAATCGATTCCAGCGAAATGTCGTTGTCGGCCATGCGCTTGGCGATCGCCGCAAAGACGCCGATGCGGTCATGCACGGTCAGCCGGATGAAATAGCCGCCGGCATGGCTGCGCATCTGCGCTTTCTTGTAGGGTTTCAATTCCTTGGCCGGACGGCCGAAGACCGGACCGTGCTGGAAGCCCGGCCGGCTCTTGGCGATGTCGGCGATATCACCGATGACGGCCGACGCCGTGGCGTTGCCGCCGGCGCCGGGGCCGGAAAGCAGCAGCTCGCCAAGGATGTCGGTCTCGATCGCCACCGCATTGGTGACGCCATGCACCTGCGCGATGACCGAGGCGGTCGGCACCATGGTCGGATGCACGCGCTGCTCGATGCCGCTGTCGGTGCGCTGGGCAACGCCGAGCAGCTTGATCCGGTAGCCGAGATCGGCGGCCGCGCGGATGTCGGCCTGGCTGATGTTGGAGATGCCTTCCATGTAGATGTCGTTGGCGGCGATTTTCGTGCCGAAGGCCAGGCTGGTCAGGATCGACAGCTTGTGCGCCGTGTCATGCCCTTCGATGTCGAAGGTTGGATCGGCCTCGGCATAGCCGAGGCGCTGCGCATCCTTCAGGCAGGCGTCGAAGGAGATGCCCTCGGCCTCCATGCGGGTCAGGATGTAGTTGCAGGTGCCGTTGAGGATGCCGAAGACGCGGGTGACGGAATTGCCGGCCATCGCCTCGCGCATTGTCTTGATGACCGGGATGCCGCCGGCCACCGCCGCCTCGTAGTTGAGCAGCACGCCCTTCTTCTCGGCGATCTCGGCAAGCTGCACGCCATGCTTGGCCAGCAGCGCCTTGTTGGCGGTCACCACGTGGCGGCCGGCCCCCAGTGCCGCTTTCACGGACGCGAGCGCGGGCCCCTCGTCGCCGCCGATCAATTCGACGAAGACGTCGATATCGGCCTTCTCAGCCATCTTCACGGCGTCGTCGAACCAAGTCGCCGAGCCAATGTCGACACCGCGGTCGCGCTTCGGATCGCGGGCGGAGACAGCTGTAACGACGATGTCGCGGCCGCACTGGCGGGTCAGTTCCGCCGCCTTGTCGCCGAGCACGCGCACCACCGAGGCACCGACAGTGCCGAGACCGGCAATTCCAACACGCAACGCTTCAGCCATGTCCGGCGACGCCCCTCAAATTCGTTTCGATGATGTCAGGCAAACTCAGCGATGCGCGGAGAGCGGCACCACATTGTTGGGCTGCTTGGCGCTGGACGCCAGGAAGCGCTTGATGTTGCGGGCAGCCTGCCGGATCCGGTGCTCGTTCTCGACCAGCGCGATGCGCACATGATCGTCGCCATGCTCGCCGAAGCCGACGCCCGGCGCCACCGCCACGTCGGCGTGCTCGATGAGCAGCTTCGAGAATTCGAGCGAGCCGAGATGACGGAACGGTTCCGGGATCGGCGCCCAGGCGAACATCGAGGCAGCCGGCGCCGGGATGGTCCAGCCGGCGCGGGTGAAGGCGTCGACCATCACGTCGCGGCGCTTGTGGTAGACCTCGCGGACTTCGGCGATATCGGCGCCGTCGCCGTTCAGCGCATGCGCCGCAGCCACCTGGATCGGCGTGAAGGCGCCATAGTCGAGGTAGGATTTTACGCGCGTCAGCGCGGAGATCAGCCGTTCGTTACCGACGGCGAAGCCCATGCGCCAGCCGGGCATGGAAAACGTCTTCGACATCGAGGTGAACTCGACGCAGACATCGATGGCGCCCGGAACCTGCAGCACCGAAGGCGGCGGGTTGCCGTCGAAATAGATCTCCGAATAGGCAAGGTCCGACAGGATGATGATGTCGTTCTTCTTGGCGAAGGCGACCACGTCCTTGTAGAAATCGAGCGAGGCGACCAGCGCCGTCGGGTTCGACGGATAGTTGAGGATCAGCGCCAGCGGCTTCGGGATCGAGTGGCGGATGCCGCGCTCGACCGCCGGGATGAAGCCGTCATCCGGCTCGACCTGCAGCGAGCGGATGACGCCGCCCGACATGATGAAGCCGAAGGCATGGATCGGATAGGTCGGGTTCGGGCAAAGGATCACGTCGCCGGGCGCGGTGATCGCCTGCGCCATGTTGGCGAAGCCTTCCTTGGAGCCCAGCGTCGCCACCACCTGCGTGTCCGCGTCGAGCTTCACGCCGAAGCGGCGCTGATAGTAGGCGGCCTGGGCGCGGCGCAGGCCCGGAATGCCGCGCGACGACGAATAGCGATGCGTGCGCGGATCGCGCACCACTTCGCACAATTTGTCGACGATGGCCTTCGGCGTCGGCAGGTCCGGATTGCCCATGCCAAGGTCGATGATGTCGGCGCCGCGCGAGCGGGCGCTGGCCTTCAGCCGATTGACCTGCTCGAAGACATAAGGCGGAAGCCGGCGGACCTTGTGAAATTCTTCCATGTCAGTTCCAGACATTTAAACGTGTTTGGCAAAGAGACGCTTTCGGCGTGCGATATAGCCCTAATTGCAGGTAGGGTCGAGGGCGGGATCGCATTTGGTCTCGATCTGCTTCAGCGTATCGTCGCCATGGGTCTTCGCCAGCGAGTTCAGCGCCGCCGGATTGCTCCCACCGGTGCCGCCGCTCTTGCCGAGCTGCGCCTGCTGGTCGCCCTTCAATTGGGCAAGCTTGGCCTTGGTCTCCTCAGGCGTGAGCTGCTTGGCAGCCACCTGCGGCGGGATGTTGAGGTTCGGATAGGAGCCGGTGTCCTTCGGGCCGTCGGTAGTGGCGACCGGCGTCGTGTTGCCGGTGTTGCTGCTGGCGCAGCCGCCGGCCGCAAGCAGGGTGCCCCCCAGCAAGGCCATCGCGGCAGCGATGCGGCAAATACCAACAGCGCTCGAAAAAACGGTCTCGCCGACATTAATCGTCATATTGTTTTCCTGGCAGCCGGGTTAGACCGTGTTGGACCCGGCCGAATGTCCCATGATACTATGTCAAGAAAACGCTCCGGGAGGAACCCCGAGAACCATGTCCAAGACACCCGATTCGGGCAAAGCGGAAGATGGCGGACCTTCGACCGTCGAGCAATATCTGGTGAAGGACCCGGAACGCTTTGCGCTGAACATGGCGCGCATGGTCGAGCAGGCCGGCAAGGCCGCCTCCGCCTGGGCCGAGCCGCGCGAAAAGGGCGAGGTGCGCGATCACGTCGCCGAACCCGTGGTCGACATGGTCAAGACTTTCTCCAAGCTCAGCGAATACTGGCTTGCCGACCCGCAGCGTGCGCTGGAGGCGCAGACGCGGCTGTTCGCCGGCTATATGACCGTCTGGGCAAATGCCATTCAGCGCGTCAGCCCCAACGCCGAAGCACCTGACGACGCGGTCAAGCCGGAGAGCGGCGACAAGCGCTTCCAGGATCCCGAATGGGGCCGCAACGCCTTCTTTGATTTCCTCAAGCAGGCCTATCTCGTCACCTCGCGCTGGGCTGCCGACCTGGTCGAGCATGCCGAGGGGCTGGACGAGCACACCCGCCACAAGGCCAGTTTCTACGTCAAGCAGGTGTCCAACGCGATTTCACCGTCGAACTTCATCCTGACCAATCCGGAGCTGTTTCGCGAAACCGTCGCCTCCAACGGCGAGAACCTGGTGCGCGGCATGAAGATGCTGGCCGAGGACATCGCCGCCGGCAAGGGCGACCTGAAGCTCAGGCAGGCCGACTATTCGCCCTTCGAGATCGGCAAGAACGTCGCCACCACACCCGGCAAGGTGGTCGGCCGCAGCGATGTCGCCGAGATCATCCAGTATGACCCGACGACCGAGACGGTGCTCAAGCGGCCGCTGCTGATCTGCCCGCCCTGGATCAACAAATACTACATCCTCGATCTCAACCCGCAGAAATCCTTCATCCGCTGGGCGATCGAGCAGGGCCACACCGTCTTTGTCATCTCCTGGATCAATCCGGACGAGCGCCACGGCGCCAAGGGCTGGGAGGCCTATATCCGCGAGGGCCTGCAATACGGCCTCGACATGGCCGAGAAGGCCACCGGCGAAAGGGACGTCAACGCCATCGGCTACTGCGTCGGCGGCACGCTGCTGGCGGCGGCATTGGCGCTGCTGGCGCAAGAGGGCGACGACCGCATCAAATCGGCCACCTTCTTCACCACCCAGGTCGATTTCACCTATGCCGGCGACTTGAAAGTCTTCGTCGACGAAGACCAGGTCGCGGCCGTCGAGAAGTCGATGAACGAGAAGGGCTACCTCGACGGCACCAAGATGGCGACAGCCTTCAACATGCTGCGCTCGGGCGACCTGATCTGGCCCTATGTCGTCAACAACTACATGCGCGGCAAGGATCCCCTGCCCTTCGACCTGCTCTACTGGAACGCCGATTCCACCCGCATGGCCGCCGCCAACCATTCCTTCTATCTGCGCAACTGCTACCTCGAGAACAACCTCTCGAAAGGCACGATGGAACTTGCCGGCCGCACTGTGTCGCTCGCCGACATCACCATTCCGGTCTACAACCTCGCCTCCAAGGAAGACCACATTGCGCCGGCGCTTTCGGTGTTCCTCGGGTCGAAGTATTTCGGCGGCCCGGTCGAGTATGTGATGGCCGGCTCCGGCCACATTGCCGGCGTCGTCAACCCGCCGGCTTCGATGAAGTACCAGTACTGGACCGGCGGCAAGCCGGTGGGCGACTTTGGCCAGTGGTTCGCTTCGGCGATGGAGCATCCCGGCTCCTGGTGGACGCACTGGCAGCGCTGGATCGAGACCCAGGACAACACCCGCGTTGCAGCCCGCAAACCGGGCAAGCATATGAAAACCTTGGGCGATGCGCCGGGCACCTATGTCAAGGTGCGTGTGTAACAGACTGTAATGTCTGGTGAGTTGACGGCTAGGCAAAACAGGCCGAAATGGTGTCGTCAACCATCCGGCAGCCTCAATTCGCCTTCTACAATCGAATAAATCCGAGGCTTGCAGATTTGACACAGGTCCCGTTTCCGGTTGGGGAACAGAGGGGGCATTGCGATGGAGCGCGAGGCGCCGAGTCGACGATGAACCGGCCGGATACCGAGGGGGAAATTTGTTTTGAGATCAGCAGGTTGGCGTCTCACACGAGGGGAAAGCCGCAGCATTGCGGCAGCGCTTTTCTCCGTGCTTCTGGCGTCCTGTACCTCCGCCGGCGACCCGACAATGTCCGTCGGCATGCCGGGCTACAACGCCACCTCGGCCGACATCAATGCGGCCTCCAGCGCGACAACGGCAACCGCGACCGATTCGTCAATGCAGGCGACGTCAGCCTCTTCGGAGGCCTCGACCGTGATGAGTGAGGGCGACAAGCCTTTGCCTGAAAAGGTCGCCTATGTGCCGGTGACCAAGCCCGGGGCGGCCTTCCCCATCAACGTGCCTGCCGGTTCCGACACCGTTGCCGGCAATACGCCGCAGCCGCTGGTGCAGCCGGCGCAGACAGCCGCCGAGACCGACGCCGTCGCGCAGAAGGTCGCCGCCGCCGATGCCTCCACGACGGCACCGAAAGCCGACGCCAAGGCTGCCGCCCCGGCGGTGGACAAAGCCGTCTATGTGACGGCCGGCGAGGCGGCGCCGCAGCAGGTCAGCGCACCGAAGAAGGGTTTCCTCGCCTCGCTGTTCAGCACCACACCGGCCTCGGCGGCACCGGCGCCGTTGGTCAACGCGCGCTCGGGCGAGCAGCCTGTGCAGGCCAAGGCCACGGCGCCCGCAAAGCCTATTATCACGCTGGCCTCGGCCACTCCTGCCGAAAAGCCGGTACAGCTTGCCTCGATCGGCGGCGATAGCAACCACATCACCGGTGCCGACGCCCTGCCCGGCGTGCGCCAGACGGCGCTGTTCGAGATCAAGCGCAAATCCGGTCTCGACGACGAAAGCGACGTCGATCTGAACGAGGACGAGGGCGGCGCTTACCAGGTGGCCTCTGCCGCGGGCCTTGCCCGCCTGGCCCCGAACGGCCTGCTGAAGCAGAACGAGAGCGTCGACGTCGCCTGCCTGAAGCCCTCGCTGGTGCGCGTGCTGAAGACGATCGAAGGCCACTACGGCCGCAAGATGGTCGTCACCTCGGGCTATCGCGACCCGGCCCGCAACCGCCGCGCCAACGGCGCCAAGAACTCGCTGCACATGTATTGCGCCGCCGCCGACATCCAGGTTCCCGGCGTCTCCAAATGGGATCTGGCAAACTACATCCGTACCATGCCCGGTCGTGGCGGCGTCGGCACCTATTGCCACACCGAATCCGTGCATATCGATGTCGGCCCCGAGCGCGACTGGAACTGGCGCTGCCGCCGGCGCAGCGCCGGCTGATTTTTCGCCGACCTGCGCAACTCTGCCGAATACGTTTTCCGAAGATCGGGCAAAGCTGCGAAGCCGCGGCCCGCAGCCAAAAACGCTGTTTTTGCCACTGTTGAAAAAAGTTGTCGCAGGCGGCGGCAGACGGGTTGCCGGTTGCGAACAACGCAATTATAAGCCGCTCATCTGAGCGCGCCCATCGTCTAGCGGTCAGGACACCGCCCTTTCACGGCGGTAACAGGGGTTCGATTCCCCTTGGGCGTACCAGATCTCTCAAGGACTTAGCTGAAAACCTCCCTTCCCTGTCAAATGTCTGGGCAATTTCCTTTTTGGCAAACTGAGTCGCCTAGGGGATGCCGAGGTCAGGACTTCTTATCGCCGTTTGGATTTGGCGCCGGTGCCTCTCGTACATCTCGCGGTGGCGGGTCGACATGTTCAGGCTCTGGCGACGCTTCCTTGTCAGGACGAACAGGTGTCTTTTTCTTCGGGTCGGGCTTCGGTGGCGGATCTTTGATTTTGTTTTGCATGTCCAGTTTCCTCCAATTCTGAAACCGGATCGCCGCACATCCGTTCCGTTGATGCCCTTCATCTGGTTTGCGATACAGGTCGCGAAACTATTCCAAGGGGTGAGAATGGGCCTGGTGAACTTCGTCGGCGTCTACATCACCGCTCTAATGTTCGTCGGCGCCGTCTGGCTACAAGCAGCGCGACATGGTCGACTTCCGCGATCACGCCATACGTCCTGGCGGCCCATGTGCTAGCTTGCCCAGGCGGCGGACTTGATTGCCCGCCTGGCCGGCGCCTTTTACCCCAAAGCCCCCCGCCCAATGGGCGCCGGCCATCTTCCATGAGCGATCCGCGTCGGTTACGGCTAGCTGCGGCTCTTTCGGATAGATGAAATGAGATCGTCGACACGGTCTACCGGATCGGCTGGGGGCTTTCCCTTCCTGCCCTGCGATCGAGCCTTCAGCCTTTTGTCGTAGACGCGCCTCAGCCGGTCGCAGGCCACCTTGGCGCGCTGCCAGGTCCTACCGATAAGGAGGTGCTCCCTCCAAGTACCCGACGGTTCGGGGCGATAGCGGAATCTCGCTTTGTGATCTTCCATGGTCCGCAACGGCAACGACACACCGCGGGTTCGACCCAACATAGCAACGTGGTTAACACTGCAGAGGGTGTCAGGCCTTTCGCCGACGATACCACAACCCATCTCCCCGCCCAGCTATCGCGATCATGGCGCTGGCGCTACCGGCGAGACAATGGCTCGTCTCTGTACATGAAACCTTTCTAATGCTGGCCGGTTGTTAACCCAAAGCCGGAGAGAGTGTTCGTGCCAAGACGAGATCACGCGGCTCGGCCGCCCAAGAAGCCACGCACGCGCCCGCTAAAAGGCGAGGAGGCGGAAGTGAGCCACATTGTCGAAACGCATGACGTCTCGCCGAACCAGGCAAGAGAGCTTGTGCGTCGACACGGCAACGATTGGCGAAAGATCGATGAGGCCGCCAAATCCTATAAAGACGAAAAGTGAGTTGGCCCTGCCGCGAAGCGCCGCAAGGCCTCATCAGCCCGCCGAGCCCCCATCACGATGGTCGATCGCCGAGAAGATGGTCACCCCCGAAACGACGATTTGAGCGGTCATCTCGGTGAGCTTCTCGCGCTTCACAAGCGTGGGCTTTTCATAGACCTTTTTCATTTGCTGTTTCCGAAATCCGCTGGCTGACGTGTCAGGCCGAGACACTGAACGCTGCAGCTTCAGTTTGCGTTCCATTGCAGAGCGGCTTCGTCTCCCCGAAAAGCCCGCCGGCCGGAGCCAACGGGAGGGTCTGAGGTAGCCAGAGTGTGGTATCTGGCAAATTGCAAACGGTCCGCCCTGGCTTTTGTTGCAGGGTTGCTAAAACAGCCCGCAGAGCAGAAAGCCCCGCCGCTCCATTTGCGAAGCGGCGGGACCCCCACTCACTCCTGATTGCCGAGCCCCAACGCTCGGCGTTGCTAACGCAGCAATTCTGGTGCCAGCGGCGCAGGCCAGCGCCTTGGCTAGGGCTGGCACCAAATTCAGCACAGAAAAAGCCTCGCCGCTCCATTTGCGAAGCGGCGAGGCCCCCCAGCCGCCCCAATTGCCGGGCCCAACACCCGGCATTGCTGACATTGCAATTCTGATGCCAAGGCAAATGACCCATTGTGGGGCAGTGTCAGCCGCACGCTATTGCCCTTGGACGCCTTGGCGGACGCATTCCCTTTCAAAAATAGCCGAGCAATCGATCTCATCGTGAAACGGAGCATGCGGATCGAACACCAGCCAAGACGCATGAGATCGCAATTCCCTCAGACGGGCGTTCTTTTCGAGGCGGGCGTGGCGTTCCGCTTCTGCATGGAACGCTAGGCTAGGCTTTTCACGAAGAGAGCTCATCCACAGCCCCCACGTTGATTAACATCGCTTCTTCAACGCCTTGGTTCCGCGTTGCGTTCCTTGATGTGGCAACTTCGGATGGCCCCCGCCGGAGCGCGCTGTGCTGGTCGCTGTCCCTACACCGGCGAAGCGCCTCAAGCGCCCTGGCGCCCGCCTGTGGCAGCGCCCGCGGCTGGTATGGATCATAGTTAGGCATGAGGGCGGTTTGGGGCCGCTGGATCAGGTGGGTTTTGAAGGGGAAAGTGCCATGCAATTCGCCAGTTGCTACGACTATGGCGGCACCGTTCTTGCGTCGTCGATCTTTCTGAACATCACAGCGGTTTTGATGATTTTGGCCGCATTTGCCGCTGCACGATTGATTACAATATCAGGCGCGAGTTCCGTCCAACAGCTTCAGCCCGCGAAATGCGCCGGCGGGCCAATGCCATCACGGCCTGACAAAGCGATTTTTCCACATCGCCCCCAGCCGCGGCGCAACGGCGGTGCCGGCGCGTCCGCTGGGGGGTTGGGTGGGCTGGGACGGACGCGCCGAAGTCACCGACAACGCCGAGCCATCTTGCTGACGCACACAACTGGGACTCTGCAGGCAGTCGTGCAGTTGCCGCACCGAGATGGTCTCACGGTTGTAGGGCCGGTCCGGGGGGGCGGAACCGACGTGAGAACCTAGCACGAGTGCAAGTGGCTTGGCTGTTCCATACAGAACAGGTTCCTCAAAGGTCCCTGCCCCTGAGGTGAGGATTGTCGTGGAGGACCACATTCAGCAGAGAGTTGTGAACCTCCAAATCTCCGTTGTACTTAATGAACCCGAGCTTGCGGAACTTGTTCATGAAGGTGCTCACGCGAGATCTCGTGGTGCCGACCATCTCAGCCAGCGTCTCTTGGCTTATCTTCGCAATGACGGGCTGCGGGCCTCCCTCCTTGCCAAAGTTTGCCATCAGCAGGAGCAACCTCGCCAGGCGCTTCTCGCTCGAATTGAAAAGCTGGTCCACCAAGTCCTCTTCGACGCGGGCGTTCCTGGCCAGCAAGTATGACATGAATACCTCAGAGAACTTCGGTTCCTCTTTGAGCACCCGCGTGATCGATGCTTTATCAAGCCGCATGACGACGCTGTCCACCATCGCAGAGACTGTAGCCAGGCGTAGCGGCTGGCCGGACAAGCAGCCTTCGCCGAAGAAGTCCCCGGCTGCCGTGGAGAGCGACGATCGCTTCCTTGCCCTGCTCCGATAGGATGCTGACCTTGACCTTGCCCTTCTGGATGTAGAAGACGGAATCCGCGGGGTCGCCCTGCGAATAGACAGTCTCATTCTTGAGATAGGTCGCTACAGTCCTTCCGCCGTCCACGGTGTTGAGGAAGACGTTGACGTTGAATGGGCGCTTGCTGGCCTTGGCCACGACGCGTCTCCAGATCGGTACGTGATATTTTAACGCAGGTCGCGGGAAAATAGAGGACGGCAGCCCGCTTCGCTGAATCCAATCTGACGGTCAAGGTCCCGGATACGACGTAGCGACGTGCGACACCTGACAGCTGTCGTGCGCGGGTACGCGTGGCACGGTTCTTGCTCCCTCTGATTTCAGACATGCCGGGCGCAAAGGCGCTGTTCCATTTCGATACCGGCATGTGAGGTTGGGACAATGATGTCGCGTAAGCTTCTGTTCGGCCTTCCCGCAGCATTCTTGGCCGCGACCCTGGGAGCAGCCCTTTGGTTGTCCGAGACCTCTTGGGGATTTCTGACTGCGACCCAATCCGACTCGGTCTTTTGTTCAAGCAGTCAATCAGCAGAGATCGCATCGGCATCGACGTCGCGGATTTTGCCATCATGTCCGCCGGCCGTCACAAGGTCATAGGGAGCGCTTCGATGACCGCGAGACTGTGGATAGCCCAGACAAAAATCGGAAATGAACAGCCTACTGCAGCGGCGTATTGCAGAGAATGTGTCATGGAGCGGTGGGCCTTGATCACTCGGTTGGCATCAGACGTTCGCGAATTCGTTGCACCGCGTTACCGGCCGGAACTCCACTATATGCGCGGCCCCGGACCGGCCTGCGCGCGCCGCGTAAGCGCGCGCTGAAGGCCGTTCTTCATCCTTCCGGATCTCTTGCAGTGAGCCCAACCATTTCCGACCCGTCAAACCAGAAGGTCACGTTGAGCTTGGGAAAGTGCAGCGCCTTCGTCGCTCCAGAATCTCTTCCATCGTGACGCGCCATCCCAAGCTCCAGTCGGTGCCACGTCTAGTCAGTGGCGGTCCTTCAGCCTACTCCGCTGGTGCTTCTTCGGGTGGCGGCGTCAAAACTGTGATGTCCATCCTGGCGATCGTCGATGCCGCGCGGCCTTGCGCACCAGGATCCGTGTCGCCGGCTTCGGCAACCATCGCCTTGGCGCGATGTCCCACGCTGTCTGCGCTGTTGCCCGGCGCAAATCCTTCACCTGTTTCCGGCTTTGCCGCTTTCAGTTGATTTTCCGGAACATGCCGATGTTGACTTGCAATCGCGGAAACCATTGAGACCTCCTCTGGTGACGGCTCAATGATATCCGTGCTGGCTGTTGCGAGACTGACCTTGCAAATGGTCCGCCAAGGCGAACGGTGACGCGCGGCGCGGCAACACCCGCCACCCCGTTGCAGCCTAGCCTGCAGCTCTGCGCCTGCCCTATGCCGGTTTGGCGTACTGCTCGGCGCTCATGACTTCGATGCACACGAAGCGTTCGTTGCCTTCCACCCAGGCGTCGTGGCCGGGCGGAATTGTATAGGACATGCCCTGCCCGAACGTTTTCTGGGGTCCCGTCATTCAATCTGACGGTCAAGGTTCCGGATACGACGTAGCCGACATGCGACACCTGACAACTGTCCGTCTTGACGACAGGCTTCACGCACTCGGGCCATTTCAACCCGGGCTCCATATTGAGTCGCCCGATCGTGAAGCCGGGAAGCCGGACCACTTCGACACGTGTCTTGTCGGGCGCCCGAATTTCATCCGGGTTGTTGTGGGACTTGGATTCGAACCTCGTGACGTTCATTCCACCATCGGCCATGGCATCCTCCCAGGGCGTGAAGGCCGAGCGCATTCCTTGGGCGGAAACGCGCTGTTAACGTCGTTCGCGGGTGATAGGATGTCGGCCTCAGATCGAGAGCGTAAAGTTCTGCTTGCTGTCAGCCGCGGAGGCGGAAATGAACTTGCTTCGCATAGCGCTCTTGTGCACGGCCATGATGGGCCTGGTAGGACCAGCGGCCGTTCGCGCTGAGGATCAGCCTGCTCCGCCGAGCGACGAAGCAGCGCCAGAGCGGCCGCCAGTTCATTGCGAAGGACAAAATTGCCTGCCGCCGGCCGAGGATCCTGTCGAGGCATGCAAGGGGCAAGCTTGCACGCCGGCTCCAGTGATTGACCAGACGCCAGCTCCGGAGATCGAGCAGGTCAAGTGAGCAGCGTCGGCCCATGTCTGAGATTCCGTGAAAGCCGGGAAAGCGGCACTGCCTCCGATCAAAACGGAACCATTGGCGCCGGCTGTTCGCACCGATAAACCATGCACTGACCGTCACCGGTCGGGACATAGTCAACCATCGGCACGTAAGGAGCATCGCAGTCATTGCCGAAATGGCGGACATAGCGATCATAGGTATTCAGTCCGGTGCTCAGCACTGTCGCATGCTGGCTCTGGATCAACGCCTGGGTCTGCGCGCAGGTCATCTTTCGCGTGTCGGGCCGAGCGTTTGCGAAATTTGTAGCCGCAATCACTATCGCTGCCGCGCAAAGCATGGTCCCGCGTATGGTCATGGTGGCATCCTCGCAAAAACGTTGTACTGCCAAAATTCGCAGGCCCGCAACGGTCGCGCTGTCACGATGCAGCGAGCGAGGCCGAGATCGTCTCGATTTGGCAGGGCTTGAACGGCTCCGGTCCATTAGGAAACCGCGCCAAACACCACCGTCTGCAGCAGCCCTCCGCCCTGCCGGTTCTCCAGCCGGATCGTGCCGCCGTAGCGCTCGATGATCTCCTTGGCGATCGCGAGGCCCAGCCCCGCGCCGGGGATAGATTGCGCGCGGGCCGGATCGACCCGGAAAAACGGCTCGAACGCCTTGTTCAGGAGGTCCGGCGGAATGCCGGGCCCGCGATCGGCGATGGTGAGAACGGCCCGGCCACCCTGCCCGGTGAGCGCAATGGTGCAGCTTTTGCCGTGCGTCGCGGCGTTGACGATCAGATTTCGCAGCGCGCGGCGCAGCCCGAGGGCGCCGGCTTTGACCGACACCTTGTCGAGATGGTCGATCGAGACCGCATGGCCGGCCGAAATCATCTCGGTTTCGATATCACGGACCAGCCTGTCGAGCTCCACCGGCTCCACCGCATCCTGGTTCACCTCCTCGCGCACCAGCCGGATCGCGCTGTCGGCGATGCGGTCGAGCTCGTCGAGATCGTGAAGCCACTTGTCGCGATCGTCGTCGAGGAATTCGGCCCGCAGCCGCATCCGCGTCATCGGTGTTCTGAGGTCGTGCCCGGCGGCGGCGACCAGCCGCATGCGGCTTTCCATCGCCGTCTTCAGCCTGGCGGAAAGCTGGTTGAGCGCATGCGCGGTCGCCCTGACCTCGGCCGACCCTTCCTCAGGCACCGCCGCTAAAACGCCGTCCGAGCCGATCTTGCTGACCGCGGTCTCGAGCATCTCCAGCGGCCGCACCAGCACGGCGGTGAAATAGACCGACACGGCGGTAGCGCCCAGTACGATCAGCGTGATCCAGCCCGAGAGCACGAACCAGGCATCTCGCGGTGGCCCGAAATCGGGGACATCGACGATCATCCAGCGATTGTCGGGCAGCGCGACCGAAGCGACCATGCCGGGTCTGCCGACATTGCGGCTGACGACGGCCGAAACATCAAGGCCCAACTCGTGCATGATGTGGTTGAGCACACGGGTGTGCCTTTGGTCCTCGACGCCATCGGCGGGCTGATCGCTGAGATTGACCGGCGCGTCGCCGGCGCCCGGCACGTGGCCCGGGACCAGTTGCACCATCAACTGGATCTGACGAGCCACCGGCCCCATGCTCAACTCGGGCGACGGCCCGCCAAGCACCTTGATGGCGACGATCGTTGCAAGGCCGACAACGCCGACGATCGAGACGACCAGCAGGATGATCAGGCGCCGGCGCAGCGACTTCATGCCTCGGCCTCCGCCGTCTCGACGCGGGCGGTGAGCTGGTAGCCGCCATTGCGCACCGTTTTGAACAGAGGCCCTTCGCCGGTGTCGCCAAACTTGCGCCGCAGCCGGCTCATCAGCACGTCGACGGAGCGGTCGAGCGGATCGCGCTCGCGGCCTTGCGTCAGGTCGAGAAGCTGGTCGCGCGATAAGAGCCGTCCGGGACGGTCGAGGAAGACCTGCAGCAGGTCGAACTCGGCGCCGGTGAGGTCGATGAGCGCGCCCTCGGCATCCGTCACCTTGCGCGTGTCCGGTTCCAGCCTGTAGCCGGCGAATTGGTAGACGCGCACGCGCGGCGGGGCGGCCTCTTCCGGCGCCGAGCGCCGCAGCACGGCGCGAATGCGGGCAGTGAGTTCGCGCGGATTGAACGGCTTGCCGAGATAGTCGTCGGCGCCAAGCTCCAGCCCGATGATGCGGTCGACATCTTCCTTCAGCGCCGTCAGCAGGATCACCGGAATATGCGGCTTGCGGTCGCGCAAGGCGCGGCAGATATCGAGCCCAGAGCCGTCGGGCAGCATGACGTCAAGCACGATCAGGTCGAACTGGCCCGTGCCGAGCTTCTGTTCGCATTCGCGCCGGTCGGCCGCCACTGAGACGCGAAAGCCCTGGCCGTCGAGATAGCGCCCGAGAAGCGTCCTGATCTCGCGGTCATCGTCGACGACTAGGATATGGGATTGTGCCTGCATTCTTCGCCCGGTTGCCTGTTCGCTCTTGATTATAGGGAGAGCCGCAGGCGAGCGGCATGGAAAATTGCAACCGAATGTTTCCGGCCGGCGAACAGAAACATTCGGAAACAAATCTCCCTTTTGTGGAAACCTTCGGCAACGCGCCGAAGCAAAGCGGCAAAAGACGCCTCCTATCCTCCAGCCATCCGAAGCATGTGGGAAAGGAAAACATCATGCGAAGCAGACTTTTTGCCCTCGGCCTCTTCTCGGTCGCCGCCATTCATCCGGCGCTGGCGCAGCAAGCCGACCCTGGCGCCCCCTCGGGCGACGAACCGCCAATAGTGGCCATGCAGGACAGCCCGGACCAGGGTCCGATGCAACCCGGTCCGCATGGACCGACGCGGCACCGGCCGGAAGGTTTTGGCCCGCTGCGCTTCGGCGCACAGCGCATGGGACCGCCGCCGGAATTCATGCTGGCAGCCCGGCTTTCGGCGCTTGAAACCAAGATTGGCATTCGGGCCGAGCAGCTCGACGCCTGGCGCGACTACACCAGTGCGCTGCAGGAGACACTGACGCCACCGTTGCCTGATCATGGTCCGGGCGGCTCCGGTGGACGCGGCCCCGACGCCGGAAAGCCCGGCCCCGATGGCAGCGCCGCTCAGGCACCGCGCGACCCGTTCGCCCGTCAGGAAAGCCTCGCCGACGACATCACCAAACGTGCGGTTTCGGCCGGCAAGCTGAAGGGTGCAATTACCGCGCTCCGCGCCAAGCTGACGCCCGAACAGCTCGAAATCCTCGCTTCGGCGGAACGGCCACACAGACCACCCCTCGGTCCCTGGGGCAGCCCGCCGGATGCCGCAGCCGGTCCCGGAGGTCTTCCTGACCATGGCAGGCAGCTCCCGCCGCCCGAGAATGGCTCGCAACTCTGACCGGTTGCGCCGGCCGGCCCGTTGACCACCCGTTCGCGGGCCGGCCGGTCTCTTTTGTCCCAAAATGGCGGCCGGTTTGCCCGGCCGTCATCGAGCAACGAAAGCACGACAATGTGGGAAGCCTTGATGATGCTGCGGCTGATCGCGGCGATGGGTCCGCCGTCCCTGCCGATCGGTCATTTCGCTCGCGCCATGCCGCCGACCCTGCCGGCCGACACGCTGAAGGGCGCGGTCCGGTTGAGCTTCGCCGCCTACCGCCTGTCGCTTCCAATTTCCATACGTTTGAGCACCAAAGATCATGACCAGAAAATTGCGTAAGAGCCATCTTCTCCTTGTGGCCGTTTTGGTCGCAGCCGGCGTTGTCGCGGTGCTCAACGCCTATGGCCGCGGCTCGGCCGAACCCGCTGCGCAAACGGCCGCGCCGGTTCAGGCCGCCACGCTGACCGTTTCCGTCGAGACGGTCCGTTCCGATGCCATCAAATCTTCCGTCAGCGCCACCGGCACGGTCGCTGCCTGGCAGGAAGCAACGATCGGCGCGGAAGAGAGCGGCTTGCGCCTGACCGATGTCCTGGTTGCCGAGGGCGACCACGTCAAGGCGGGCGATGTCGTCGCGCGCCTCGACGCCTCGCTGCTCAAGGCCCAGCTCGCCGAGCAGAAGGCCGAGGTCGCGCAAGCCCAAGCGACGCTGGACTCGGCAGTCTCCGCCGCTGCCCGCGCCAACAAGCTGCTGGCCAGCAACGCTGTCAGCGCCGAGACCGCGGAAGAGAAAGCAACCGCCGTCAAGACCGGCCAGGCGCAAGTCGAACAGGCCGAGGCCGCTGCAGAGAGATTGCAGGCCGAACTCGACCGGACGACCATCCGCGCCCCCTTCGACGGCATCGTCTCCAGCAAGCCCGCTGTCGCCGGCTCGATCATCCAGGCCGGCACCGAGTTGATGAAGATCATCCGCGACGGCAGGCTGGAGGTCGGCGTCCTCGTCCCCGAAAAGGACCTGGCGGCGATCTCGGTTGGCAAGTCGGCGAGCGTCACCGACGCTTCCGGCCGCGCCTTTGCCGGCAGCGTTTCCTCCATTGCCGAGACGGTCAATTCGACCACGCGGCTTGCCACCGTTTATGTCGGCCTCGGCGAAGGCTCCGGCCTGAAGCCCGGCATGTTTGCCCGCGTGTCGATAGCCACCGCTGCCTCGCAGCAGCTCAGCGTCGCCGAGGCGGCCCTCGTCTGGCATGACGGCCAGCCGGCGGTTTTCGTCGTCGATGGCGCAGGCAAGGTCAGCGCGCGCTCCGTCGCAACCGGCGCACGCCAGAACGGCCGCGTCGCCATCGAGAGCGGCCTGTCGGCAGGCGACAGCGTCGTCGTCGCCGGCGCCGGCTTCCTCAGCGACGGCAATCTGGTTCGCATCGCCTCTGCCGAGGCCGACGCCTCCGCGCCCTCGACGGAGACAGCCCAATGAACGCCATTTCCTCCTGGTCGATCCGCAACCCGGTTCCGACCATCGTATTGTTCCTCTCGCTGACGATTGCCGGCCTCTACGGCTTCATGCAGTTGCGCACCAACAACATGCCCGACATCGACTTGCCGACGGTCACGGTGACGGTTGCGCAGCCGGGTGCCGCGCCGAGCGAGATGGAGGTGCAGGTCGCGCGCGTGGTCGAAAATGCCGTGGCGACGCTCGAAGGCGTCGACGACGTCTCGACCTCGATCAGCGAGGGTTCTTCCGTCACCACGGTCGAGTTCACCCTCGGCACCGACCCTGAGACCGCCACCAACGACGTCCGCAACGCTGTATCCGAAGTGCAGTCCAGCCTGCCGGCTGCGGCCCAGACACCGGTGGTGGCCAAGGTCAACGCGACGGGCAATTCGGTGCTGACCTATGTGGTCGAGGCGCCGTCCATGTCGCCCGATGCGTTGAGCTGGTATATCGACAACGATGTCGCCAAGGCCCTGCTCGGCGTCGACGGCGTCTCCAAGATCACCCGCTCGGGCGGCGTCGACCGCGTCATCCGCGTCGAGCTCGATCCGGATCGCCTGGCGGCACTCGGCATCAGCGCCGGCGATGTCAGCCAGACGCTCGCCTCCAACAACGTCAACCAGCCAGGCGGCCGCACCGCCATCGGCGGCCAGGAACAGTCCGTGCGCACGCTGGCCAGTGCCACGAGCGTCGAGGCGCTGGCCGATACCCGCATCGCGCTTTCAGGCGCCGGCGATGTCAAGCTCTCCGATCTCGGCACCGTGGTCGACAGCTGGGAAAAGCCGCGCCAAGCGGCCTATCTCGACGGCAGGCAGGTCGTGGCCTTCAACGTCTACAGGTCGGTCGGTTCCAGCGAGATCGACGTCGTCAAGGCCGCGCGCGCCACGATCGCCGAAATGGGTGCCAAGTCCACCGCGGCGAAATTCACCGAGGTCACCTCCTCGTCCGGCTTCGTGCAGGAAAGCTACGATGCAGCGCTCGAGGCGTTGTGGATGGGCGCCCTGCTCGCGGTCGGCGTCGTCTGGCTGTTCCTGCGCGATATCAGGGCGACGCTGGTGTCGGCGGTCGCCATGCCGCTGTCGCTGATCCCGACCTTTGCCGTGATGGCGGCCTTCGACATCTCGCTCAGCAACATCACTCTGCTTGCCCTGTCGCTGGTGGTCGGTATCCTCGTCGATGACGCCATCGTCGAGATCGAGAATATCGTGCGCCATATGCGCCAGACCGGCGCCAGCGCTTACCAGGCGGCGATCGAGGCGGCCGACGAGATCGGGCTTGCCGTGGTGGCGACCACAGCGACCATCGTCGCCGTGTTCCTGCCGGTGGCCTTCATGCCCGGCATTCCCGGAAAGTTCTTCCTGAGCTTCGCCATCGCCGTCTGCGTCTCGGTGCTGTTCTCGCTGCTGGTAGCGCGCATGCTCACACCGCTGATGGGCGCCTATCTGGTGCGTGCCGGCGGCCATAGCGAGGAGGATACGCCGGCCTGGGTGCCGAGCTATCTGTGGCTGTTGCGCAAGGCGCTCGACCACCGTTGGATCACACTGTTCGCCGGCATTGCCTTCTTCGCTGGCTCGATGGCGCTGGCAACGAAACTGCCGACCGAATTCATGGCGGCGACCGATCGCAGCCGCTCGATGATGTCCGTCGAACTGCAGCCGGGCTCGACGATCGAACAGACGACGGCCGTCGTGCAAAACATCACCAAGCGGCTCAAGGACGAGCCGGCCGTCGACAGCATCTTTGCCACCATCGGCACGGCTGCTGCCTCGGGCGGCGGGCCGAACCAGGGCTCGAGCTCGGCCGAGGTGCGCACCGCCACCGTCACCGTCAACCTCAAGCCGCGCGCAGAACGCACGGTCAGCCAGCAGGAATTCGAGGCCGAAGCCTCGCCCAAGCTCAACGACATTGCGGGCGCCCGCATCCAGTTCGGCGCCGACGGTTCTTCCGGCGCCAAAGTGTCGATCACCCTGGTCGGCGACGATGGCACCGCACTTGAGAAGGTAAGCGACGCGCTGATCGACCAGATGAAATCGGTCCCCGGCCTGATCAACCCGACCTCGACCGCCGCCACGACCAAACCGGAGCTCATCGTGCGTCCCGACAGCGCCAAGGCGGCTGAACTCGGCATCACGCCGACCGAGATCGCCGCGACGGTCAAGATCGCCACCATCGGCGACACCGACACCAGCCTGGCGAAATTCAATCTCGGCGACCGCCAGGTGTCGATCGTCGTCACTCTGCCCGACGGCGCCATCGACGATCCGGCCAAGCTCGCAATGCTGCCGCTGACCGGCAGCAAGGGCACCGTGCCGCTCGGCGCCGTGGCCGATATCGGCTTCAACGCCGGCCCGAACAGCATCACGCGGGTCGACCGCAGCCGCAGCGCGACCATCGAGGCGGATCTTTCCGGCCTCACCCTTGGCCAGGCGACCACGGCGATCGGCGCCTTGCCAGTCATGCAGAACCTGCCGGCCGGGGTGCACGAGCTGGCGCGCGGCGACGCCGCCCGCATGCAGGAGCTGTTCTCGGGCTTTGCCACGGCGATCGCCGCCGGCATCCTGCTGATGTACCTGACGCTTGTCCTTTTGTTCCGCAGCTTCGTGCAGCCGGTGACCATCCTCGTCGCGCTGCCGCTGTCGATCGGCGGCGCGCTCGGCTTCCTGCTCATCACCGGCAATGCGCTTGGCGTGACGTCGCTGATCGGCCTTTTGATGCTGATGGGCATCGCGGCCAAGAACTCGATCCTGCTCGTCGAATACGCTTTGGTCGCCGAGAAGGAGCGCGGCCTCAGCCGCTTCGAGGCGCTGCTAGACGCCGCCCGCAAGCGCGCCCGGCCGATCGTCATGACCTCGATCGCCATGGGCGCCGGCATGCTGCCGATCGCGCTCGGCATCGGCGCCGACGCCGAGACACGCGCGCCGATGGCCATCGCCGTGGTCGGCGGACTGCTGTCCTCGACGGTGCTCAGCCTCGTCTATGTCCCGGTGGTCTACACCTTCATGGACGACATCCAGCGCTTCTTCGCCCGCCATCTCGGCAAGCTGCTGGTGGAGCGATCCGACGCCGACCGACAGGTAGCGGACGCCAACACCGCAAGCTGACTGGACATCAATCAAGGCAGCCCGCCCAATCATGGCTTCGTTGTCGCCCGACAGCGGCCTCACGAATGCCCCGGCCGTATCGACGGATGCAAGGCAGGGGCCACGACCAATCCTAGTTGAGGGTAAGAGTATGACGCGTAAGGACTCCAAGAGCCGGACGACCGGCCGAAGCTCGGCGCCGGCCAGTCGGTCGACCTGGAGGCAGGTGAGCGCCGTGGCGCTGGCAGCGACCACACTGGCCGGCTGCGTCGTCGGCCCGGACTATCAGAAGCCCTTTCTCGCGATGCCAGCGGCTTGGAGCAGCCAGAAGAAGACCGCACCCGTCAAACCGGCGCAATTGTCGAAATGGTGGCAGCGGCTGCGTGACCCCGAGTTGGACGCGCTTGTCGAAGAAGCCGTCGCCGGCAATCTCGACGTCGCCACCGCCAAGGCCAGGATTCACGAGGCCCGTGCCAGCTACCGCCAGAGCGCCGCGACATTGTTCCCGTCCGCAGACAGCTCCGGATCCACCACGCGCAACAAGACGGCCGCGACCACTTCGGGCGGAACCGCCAGCGATGCGTACAGCCAGTTCCAGTCCGGCTTCGACGCCAGCTGGGAACTGGACCTGTTCGGCGCCAACCGCAGGAGCGTCGAGGCCGCCCGCTACGGGCTGGATGCCGCCCAAGAGGAACTGCGCTCGACGCTGCTGACCCTGGTCGGCGATGTCGCCTCCAATTACACCCAGGCGCGCGGCTATCAGGCGCGTGCTCAACTCGCCCGCCGCGCGGCCGCGTCGCAGACGCAGACGGCGGAGCTCACCCGCACCATGGCCGAAGCCGGCACGGCGACGGCGGCCGATGTTGCCAAGGCGAAGGGACAGGCGAGCAGCACCGAGGCCGACGTCCCGACACTGGAGGCGAGCTATGCCGAAGCGGTACACCGCCTTTCGGTGCTCACCGGCCGGCCGCCGGCCGCGCTGACCGAGCGATTGAAGCACAGCGCGCCGATACCCTCACCGCGCCTGCCCATCCCGACAGGCGTTCCCGCCGATATCCTGCTCTCGCGGCCGGATGTGCGCATGGCGGAACGGCAATATGCCGAGTACACCGCCAGGATCGGCCAGGCCGAGGCGGCGCGCTATCCGAGCGTCAGCCTGACCGGCGACATCGACACCTCCGCCTTCAAGCTCGGCGATCTCGGCAAGAACTCCACCATCGGCTGGTCCTTCGGGCCAACGCTCAGCGTGCCGCTGTTCAACGCCGGCAAGCTGCAGGCCGCCGTCGAAGTCGCCGAGGCCCAGCGCGACCAATATTTCATCGCCTACAAAGCCTCAGTCCTGACGGCGCTCGAAGACGTCGAAAACGCCAGCGTTTCGCTGACGCAGGAGCGCATCAGGAACGGCAAGTTAGCCTCTTCCGCGAAATCCTACGGCGACGCGGCGAGTCTCGAGCGGACGCTCTACAAATCCGGCGAGACCAGTCTCCTCGATGTGCTGGACGCCGAGCGCTCGCTCTATTCGGCCGAGGACGCTCTTCTGCAAAGCCGTGTCCTGATCGCCACCGACTATATCGCGCTCAACAAGGCGCTCGGCGGCGGCTGGGACGGCGCGATCGACAGCGCCAGACCCGAAATCGTCGACGCCAAGACCGGCCCGCGGCTGGCAGCGAAGAACAGGGACATCCAGGGATAGCCAATCTGCTTCGGCCAGCAGAGCAAATTGGACAATTCAGATTGGTGACGATCTCGCAGGCAGAGCAGTGGCCTCACTTGTCAGCACATGCATCTCTTTTTGCACAGCAGCGAAAAATCGGCGCACCTCGTTGCTGGCGGAAGCGGCATCGCGGCCGGACCCCATCGCAAGGTCGAGGAGTTCGCGCGCGGTGGCCTTCCAGAAGGATGTGGCCGTGTCGCCATGCAAATTGCCGAGCTTGGCGGCAACATCGCGAACCAGGACCATCTGCCGGTCTATTGGAAAGGCTCGCACGTTTGCTGACGACATCTTCTGGACCACGACACTGACGCAACGAATCACACGCTGCTCTACGGTCACAGGCCTAGCTGCGAGGTTGGAAACAGAACCTTAACGGCGAGGTCCATCGTTCAATTTGCGAAGGGACCGCGAAGTCGAGGCAATCGCAGCAGACGGACGACTGGAGCGCCAATTGCCCGGCCTAGATCCTCAGTCCCCTCGCCTCGCCGCCGCGCTTGCCGGGAACCATCATGTCCTTGGCCAGCAGGCCGCTGACGCGGCAGAACGTCATGAACGCCCGGCAGGCGTCCTCGGTCTTGACCACGTCCACCGTCGCGCCGAAGCAGGCGTTGAAGGCGGCCTCATGGATCTTGCCCTGCCGACGCGCCGGCCAATTCTGCAGGAAATCGAGCGCCTGTTCGACGCTGTAGATTTCCTCGACCGGCAAGCCGGGCGCGGGCGCAATGCGCACCGGCACCTCGAATTGCAATCTGTCCATTCCATCTCTCCCGAACCGGCATCACCGTGCGGCAACGCCGGTCGTCGTGAAAGGTTGCTCTGGCCGGCTTCTGGCGCAGGAATGTGTCGTCAGTGCGGTCGATAGCCGCAAGAAGCCCGGCCGAACCGCGGGCTCATTGGTTTGCCGGGTCGGTTTCGGCGTCATAGGCCATGCGAACAACGACCGTCAGGACATAGAATGTCGGCACCGCAAAGATCGCCGCGAAGACCAGCGCCGCCGTTCCTGTCATGCCAAGCGTTTCGGCGATCGCCCAATAGACGGTGCCGATGCAAATCAGCGCCTGCACCGAGAGAAACAAGGCGGCCGAAACGGCACGCGAGAGGGTTTTGAAGGTTTTGATACGTTGCATCTGGAGGCTCCGGAAATGACGCGCCGCGCGGCCGGTGCACGGCCTGGGCCGCCGCACGGGTCACGACGCGAAATGGCTATGAATGGGGTCGAAACGCGCGGTCCGCGACCGCCAGTTATGCTGAAGGCGGCGCGCGCGGCTGGTTGGCTCTCTTGCGCGGCGCAGGCACGGTCGCTGATACGAGCACTGCCCAGGCCGAAGAGAGTTGATCGAGCGGAAGGAACCCGGCCTCCGGCAGAAGGGTGTTCGCGTCACCGCCAACGAACTTGGCCGGCAGCGGCCGGGCGGCCCGGATTTCGGCCGCCTTCATCTTGCCGGTGACGCGCAGCAGCGCCACCGCGTCGCCCTGCCTGGCCGCGCTGATAGCGGCGCCGCTCGACGCGACCTTCCTGGAAGCCGTCGCGTCCGACTGGGCCAGGCATAACAGCGACAGCAACAGCAGCGCCATCAGGCCCGAGCAGGCGGCCCTGATCGGCGACAGAAATGATGTTGCGCGCTTGGACGCCATCAGGGGCACGGGTCTCCGAATGTTGCCTAACCCACAGGGCCGCAAAAGGAAAGCGGAGCAGCCAGACAGTCTGGGGTCCATAAAGGCAAGAATATCGCCAGGCTACGCCTGCCGCCGGCAGTTCCTCCTTGAACCTTGCGGCTTCCGGTGCCAAATCTGGGGAGATTTTCGCGCCGGCTCATTTTTGGAGCCACCCAATCGACAGACGGACAAGAATGGTCACCTATCTCGACGCCGCCACGGCACCGCTCAGGAACACCGGCCAGATACGCCTCTATGGCGAAGAGGGTTTTGCCGGCATGCGCAAGGCCTGCGACCTCACCGCGCGCTGCCTCGACGAACTGGTGCCGATGGTCGAGCCAGGCGTCACCACGGAGACAATCGACCGCTTCGTCTTCGAATTTGGCATGGACCACGGCGCGTTGCCGGCGACGCTCAACTATCGCGGCTACACCAAATCGTCCTGCACCTCGATCAACCACGTCGTCTGCCATGGCATCCCCGACAACAAGCCGTTGAAGGACGGCGACATCGTCAACATCGATGTCACCTATATCCTCGACGGCTGGCATGGCGATTCTTCGCGCATGTATCCGGTCGGCACCATCAAGCGCGCGGCCGAACGGCTGCTCGAGGTCACCCATGAATGCCTGATGCGGGGCATAGCGGCGATCAGGCCGGGCGCCCGCACCGGCGCCATCGGCGCCGCCATCCAGACCTATGCCGAGGCAGAGCGCTGCTCGGTGGTGCGCGATTTCTGCGGCCACGGCGTCGGCCAGTTGTTCCACGACGCGCCCAACATCCTGCACTATGGCAGCGCCAATGAAGGCGTAGAAATGCGGCCGGGCATGATCTTCACCGTCGAGCCGATGATCAATCTCGGCCGCCCGCACGTAAAAGTGCTGTCGGACGGCTGGACGGCCGTAACACGCGACCGCTCGCTGTCGGCTCAGTACGAGCACACGATCGGCGTCACCGAGACCGGTTGCGAGATCTTCACGTTGTCGCCGAAAAAACTCGACCGCCCCGGCCTGCCGGGCTGATGAATATCGCCCAAAAGCCTGACTGACATCCGCCCGGCTTTGACGCAGGGCGAACTTCTCGCCATGCTGAGGCGATGACCCGAGGCGTGCTGCTCGATCTCGCAGGCGTCATCTATGATGGCGAGACCGCCATACCAGGCGGGGTGGAAGCCGTTGCGCGTTTGCGCCAGGCCGGCCTGGCCGTGCGCTTCGTAAGCAATACGACACGTTCGTCGAAACAGACGGTCCTCCAACATCTGGAAGCGCTGGGACTGACCGTCACCAAAGCGGATGTTTTCACGCCGGCGCACGCGGCGCGCGAATGGCTTCTTCGCAATGGTCGTGCGCCATATCTGTTGGTTCATCCCGGCCTTGAGCCGGACTTTTTCGAATTGCCGGTTCGCGACAAGCGCGCCGTCATCGTCGGCGATGCCGGCGAGGCCTTCACCTATACGGTCCTGAATGATGCGTTCCGCGAGTTGAACGCGGGGGCCGAACTGCTGGCCCTCGCCACCAACCGGGCGTTTCGGGATGCCGACGGTGCGCTCAGCCTCGATGCAGGGCCGTTCGTCACGGCATTGGAATATGCCTCCCTGAAACGCGCAACCGTTCTCGGCAAGCCGTCGCCGGCATTCTTTCTGTCGGCTCTGGCAAGCATGAACTGTCCGCCGGATCAGGCGATCATGGTCGGCGACGACGCCGAGGCCGATATAGCTGGCGCCCTGCGCGCCGGAATTTCGAGCGCATTGCTGGTGCGGACGGGCAAATACCGGCAAGGCGACGAAAAACGCTTTGACCCGCGCCCGACCGAAACCTTCGCCGATCTCGCGGCGGCAGCCGACTGGATCATTGCGCGCCGAGACTGACTGCGGGGGATCGGCGTCTGGCGGCTCTTTTGAAAACCATCGCGAGCCGGTTTCCCCTTTTAGAATCATGCTCTACTGTCTGTTCCGGTCAGTCGGATATGGGCGTTCGATGGGGAAAAACGGCGACGACGAGCGGGGATACTTCTCCGAGCGGTGGAGCGAACCGCCGGCGAAGGCCGCGGCGGTGGAAAAGCCGCACTATCACGGCCATCGCGACCGCCTGCGTGAACGGTTCACGGCGGCTGGGCCCGACGCCCTGCCCGACTACGAGCTTCTCGAACTCCTGCTCTTTCGCCTGATCCCACGCGTCGACACCAAGCCGATCGCCAAGGCGCTGCTTTCGCGCTTCGGCACGCTGGCCGAGGTGCTTGGCGCGCCGGTGGCGCTGCTTCAGGAGGTGAAGGGCATTGGCCCATCGGTGGCAGTCGATCTGAAGGTGATTACTGCCGCCGCGCAGCGCATGGCGCGCAGCGAAATCCGCGGCCGCGAGGTCCTGTCCAACTGGACCCAGCTTCTCGACTATTGCCGCTCAGCCATGGCCTTCGAGAACCGCGAGCAGTTCCGCATCCTCTTCCTCGACAAGAAGAACGTGCTGATCGCCGACGAGGTGCAACAGATCGGCACCGTCGACCACACGCCGGTCTATCCGCGCGAGGTGGTCAAGCGAGCACTGGAACTCTCGGCCAGCGCCATCATCCTGGTGCACAATCATCCCACTCACGCCTTTTAGATCACGCTCGATCACGATCTAGCACATTGAAGAATAACGATTTTCCGGCTTGTCGTACAGTCGGACATTGTGGCATATTGGGGTCGGTTTTACGGGATCTAAGCCCGTTTTGAGCCCAACCACAGACCCCTACTACCCGTCAGCCGATCCCACTCGAAAGCCTACGGGAGACGCCATTGCCAAGCCTTACCGATGAAGAGATTCGCCGCGCTTTGAAGCAGGTCGAGGAGACTGAAAAGCAGCAGAACCTTGTCGATGGCGAGGGCCACGGAACAGGCCGCCTCGTTCTTGTGATAAAGCCAATGCCGACCCGCGTAACGGCGGACTGGATGGCCCAGCAATGGCGAGACCAAAAGCGTCTCAAGAAAAAGCTCGGCTCGTATCCGTCAATGGGCCTCAGCCAGGCCCGCGAGATTTTCAGACGCGACTTCGCCGACATGATCCAGAAGGGACGCAGCATCAAGATTGCGGGCGACACGCGACCCGGCACGGTCGCCGATCTGTTCGAGGCTTACGTCGCGTCGCTTAAGGCAGATGGAAAACCGTCCTGGAAGGAGGCCGAAAAGGGGTTGAACAAGATCGCCGATTCGCTCGGTCGCAGCCGCCCTGCCCGCGACATCGAGCCTGATGAAATCAGGGACATCATTCGCCCGATTTATCAGCGAGGCAAACGGTCCATGGCCGATCATGTTCGTAGCTATGTTCGATCGGCCTACAGTTGGGGGCTGAAATCCGAGCATGACTACCGCTCAACCTCGGTACGTCGCTTTCGTCTCATCTACAATCCGGCTGCTGGTATTCCGACCGAACCAAAGAAAGTTGGAACGCGTTGGTTGGACGAGGAGGAATTTGTCCGTCTCTATCGCTGGCTCGAATCTCCCGATGCGCCGGTCCACCCCCCTTACACGCGTGCCGTAAGAATTCTGATGCTGACCGGCCAACGCGTCGAGGAGATCGCTCGGCTACATGTCGATCAATGGGATGCGGCCGAGAGCATCATCGACTGGTCCAAGACCAAGAATGGAAAGCCTCATGCCATCCCTGTGCCCAAGATCGCGGCCGAGCTTATAGGGTCGATCAAGCCGAATGAATTTGGTTGGTTTTTCCCATCCGCAACCGACCCGTCCAAGCCTGTCAGCCATGGAACGCTCTATTCGTTCATGTGGCGCCAGCGCGATCGGGAGGTCATCCCCGTCGTGACAAACCGCGATCTCAGGCGAACTTGGAAGACGCTTGCCGGCAAGGCAGGTCTCTCGAAAGAGATCCGAGATCGATTGCAGAACCACACTCTGCAGGACGTCAGTTCCAAGAGCTACGATCGCTGGAATTACATGCCGGAAAAGCGCGCTGCCATGGCCCGATGGGACAAGTTTGTCCGCGAGCTTCTGACGAAGAAGAAGCGTAAAGCCGCGCTCAAGGAAGCTGCATGAGCTAACGATTGCTTTTCCTCGCTGGCATCCTCGTCGCTAGCACCGGCGGGGGCAAAGCTTCACCATAGGCGCCAAAACGAATCTACGCGTGCTTCTTAGGCCCCGCCTCTTGGCCAGACCCGCTGCGCCCCTTCGTCTCGCCCAGGCAATATCCTCTCTCATCAAGCCGTCTTGCGTTGAGCCGGCACCGCCTCACCGGCCGTCGCGCTGTCATTTTAATGCCCTGAGGCGCATGCTCATGGAGCGTTGCAGACTTTCAGTCTGCAGCACCCGAAATTATTAACGATTCGGCCGGGCTCATTCCTCCCTGATGTGAAGGCTGATATCCGCGGAACGACGCGAGCGCACCTACGTCTGTTTGCGTGGCTCCTCCCGTGCGATGATCGACCAAGCAGCTTGGGCAAGGACCTGACCCGTATATAGTCCTTCACTTCGGACAACGTCTTCACTAGAGCTGCGGCGTTACTGGTGGTTCCAGACACTCTGGTTACCCTTCACGTTGACCTATTTCCCGAGGCAAGGACACCGCGGCTTGCCCCTATCCGCTATGCATGCCATGCAGACGCGACCACATTCTGTAGTGTGGGATCGTTGGGAAGCAGCGTCGTACTCAAGGCCGTCGGGTCGAAACTAGGATTGTTTGACGCATATGTCGCCATCGCCTGAACGAGCTGAGCAACTTGAGAATCCAAGTTTAGGCCGTCGGCCGTCCGAAATGACTGTACCTGGGCTCGGTCGTTTCCGGCGAACCAGTCCTTGACAGTCAAGTGGTCAGACGAACCAAGCAGATCGATCTGCAGATCGTTACCGCTCTGCGCGAGCCAAAGCCGCTCATCGGTGATACCGGCCCCGAAATCGACCTCTCCCTGTGGGGCCGAAGTTCCATCGGATGCAAAGTTGTCGATGACGGTCTGTCCGAAGGTGGCGCCGATCTTGTAAACATCATATCCACCACCACCGGTTAGAACGTCGTTACCGCTGTTCGCAGTGATGGTGTTGCCGCTCGCGTTGCCATTGACGATCACGGTAGCTCCCTGTCCAGCCGCATAGTCGCCTAAAGCTAGGGCGCTAACGCCGCTGCCTAAAGTCAGAGCAAGACCCGACGAGCCTCCCATCGGTATGACGGTGAGATCTTCGGTCTTCACTGTAGCGCCTAGATAGTGCCCGGGAGCAATCAGGAGTGTTTCGCCATTCACGGACTGATCTACCGCCATCTGCACGGACTGATACCCGCCGATACCCGCACCGAACTGATCAACCAGTTCGAACGCCTGATCCGTGAACTGAACACGCTCAACATTGCGCAGTATACTTGTCTCACCTCCTACTATGACCGCCCATCCTCCGCCTGAGAAGCCAAAGACCGCAGACGAGCTCTGTACCGAGCCAAAGTCGACAGTGTTGGACGATCCGACGATGCTGATGCCATCATTGAACAAGATCTGAGCCGCAGCCGCACTCAATGTCACGTTACCAGTCGTCGACGTAATCCCGGTGTAGCCGGCGGTTGCCAGCGCGTCGGCCTGTCCCTGCGTAATAGCAGCAATAGCGGCCGCCGAATCCTGGACATTGACCACACCGCCGGATGGCAAGACTGGGTCGCAACCGGCCTCATGCAAACCCACTGCCGCTCCAATTGTCAAACCGAGGCTGTTGTCCGAACAGGAAATTGACGTCATTCCTTCGTTTGCCAACACCGAAATTTGTGCGGCGGTAAGCCCTCCTAAGGCTGCCGCACCGTCCACGATTGCAAGCGTGTAGGAGCTGGCAATTTTGGCGAAGACCTCTGAGCTGGCGAGGGCCTGCTGGACCGACAGCGTAAAATCTGCATCATTGCCAACCAGCGATATCGACGAAATCGCGGTATTTGCGCTTAGCGCCGCGATATTCGCGAAGATATTTTCTGCTGTATCCGATACAACGATGCCATAGTTTGTATTGGTAATCGCCGAAAGAACGAATACATCATCCGCAACCTGCGCGGCATTCAAATTCAAGATCGGTGTTCCAGTGTCAGATAGGTATATCGAGCTAAACGCTCCCTGTTCATTGAGCTGATCGATATTTGAGGCGATAGCAGCCGCTGTATCTACAATCTCCACGCCGTAAGACAAGTTGGTAATTTCTCCGAATACAGACGCGTCCTCGATGTCCTGCCGCGCAGTGACCACAACAGTCGGCACGCCGGAATCTATGAGTGTGATCGAGCTGATTTTCGTATCCGCATTCAATGCATCTATGTTTTGCGACACGCTGTCGGCAGTATCTTGGATAGCTATCGAAAAATTCGAATTTGTGATTTTTCCTAACGCCTGCGTGCTCTCCAGTGCTTGCCTAGCGGTGAGTGACATCGGCGCCAAAGCACCGTCGATCAGCGTTATAGCCGACACATTTCCATTCGTATTAAGTCCATCGATATTGCTCGACACGGATGCTGTGTTGTCGAACACGGAAATTGTATAGCTGGTATCCGTGATCAAATTCAGGGTGGCCGCATCGTCGGCTGCCTGTTGTGCCGATAAAAAGAGCGGACCTCCGCTGGAAAGCGTAATCGATTCGATTTGACTATCGGTTGCGATGGCATCGAAATTTGCAGACACCGCCGCAGCGAAATCGACTACAGCGATCGAATAGGCACTGTTCGTTATTCTGGCTCGAGCCGTGATATCGTAGCGCGCCTGTGCAGCCGTGAGGTTGAGTACCGGCACACCGGTATCCGTCAATGCAATTGAAGAAATCCGGGAATTCGAGTTCAAGGTATCAAAAACGGCCGATACATTCGCGGCGCTGTCTGTCACTGCGACAGTGTAACTCGGATTTGTGATGTCGAAACCGCGGGCCGCCTGAGCTGCATCGAAAGCGACAACAGGGCTACCGGAGTCTACCAAGGTCAGGTGGATTGGCGTGCTGACCTTGTCAAGGACGTCCGCATACATTGACAGCTGCGCGGCGCTCAACTGCAAGTTCGCGATGCCTGTGTCGGTTAGTTGGATGGCATAGCTCGCATTGCTTATACGCTGAACCAACGAAATATTATCGTTGAGCTGCTGAGACGAAAGCTTGAGAACAGGAACATGACCGGCATCTGTCAGCGTGATCGGACCTACCCGGACGTCCCCATTCAACGCATCGATTTGTGCGGCAATATTGGCCGCACTGTCGTGGATCGCAAGCGAATAAGATTCGTTCGCGATCGCGTTGAAGACTTGCGGTGTATTGAGGGCTTGATATGCGTTTATCTCAAGAACCGGCACGCCGGAGTCGGTCAGGTCGAGCAGATAGGACGAATTGGCTATCGCTGCGAAAGTCTCGAAATTTGCAGACAATGCCGACGCGGACAACGAAAAAGTAGGCGCTACCTGATCCGTCAACTGGATGGCGTAGGATGGGCTTTTGACCACTGCGAGCAAATCCAGACCGTCAATGAGCTGGGCTGAGCTCAGTCCAAGCATCGGCATCCCTGAGTCGGTAAAGACGATTGTCGAGATCCGGCCTGTAGCGTTTAGGGCATCGAAATTCGTGGCGACATTCGCGGCGCTGTCCGCGACAACGATAGAAAATGCCGCGTTCGATATCTTTTCGATTACCGCTGCGTCCTGCACTATCTGAGCTGTGGAAAGCGTCAGGAAATTCTGATCGTTCACGAATATCGCTTGCACGGAAGAATCTGCATTCAGTGCCGCAAGGTTCGACGTAATGTTTGACGCATTGTCAGAAACCCCAAGCACATAATTCGGATTTGTAACCGCAGCGAGGACGCTCCCGTCAGTCAAGGCTTGCGTCGCGGTAAGCATCACCGGCAAGGCGTCCGTGAGCGTGATAGAATATGACCCCGATGCCATCCGTGCAAAGATATCAACGTCAGCCGCCAGTTGAGATGAACTTAGGTAGAATGTAGGCGGGCTGGGATCGATCAAGGAAATGGTAAAGCTATCGTAGTGCATTGCGTTCAAAAGCGACATTCCAGATAGAACCTGGCTCGCGGTCAGGCTCAAGACCTGAGAATCGGAAAATGACACGCCGTCAATCCCTGGAAGAGAGGCTAGCTGATCGAAATTTCCCGCGATATTGGACCACGTGTCGTCGATGTACACTGATACTGTTGCTGTGGTTAGCGTACTCGTCGCAGCGACAACACCAATCGCATCACTGACGCTCGCATTGTCAATTTCAAGCGTATAATTCGAGACGATATTTGACAAAACGGCGATATCGCTATTGGCTTGATTAGCGGCGACATACAGATACGGATCGGAATCGATCAGCGTAATTGACGAAATATTCGAATTGGCATTCAAAGCGTCCAGATAGTTGGATACATTCCACGAATAGTCGTGAACAGTAATGTCATAGCCGGCGTTTGCGATCAGGGCTAGGGCAGTACTGTCATTGGTTACCTGGGACGCATCGAGCGAAAGCGTCGGGGTGCCTGTATCTGTCAAAATGATGGCACTGATGCCTGACGACGAGTTCAGTGCATCAAATTGCGATGAAACGTTTAGCGCCGAATCCACGACATTGACGGATATATTCGAATTGACGATCGCCGACAGCACGCCGGCGCCAGAGAGAAATTGCGCTGCGGTCAAAGTGAGCGTTGGCGTCTGCGCATCAGTCACATTGATGCGGAACGAGCTCGTGATGTTGCGAAGGACTCCGATCCCGGACGATACTTGAGCCGCGGTAAGATCGAGCGTCGGAGTCCCGCCATCCGTCAACGTGATGGCATAGTCCTGGTCCGATATCTTCTCCAATGTGCCCAGGTATTGCTCGATCTCCGGCGAGGCCAGCGCCAAGGTTGGCGTCCCCGCATCGGTTAGTTCAATGACCACAATGTTCGGATCAGAACTCAGAACATCTAGAGCGGATGCTATGTTCGAAGCTGTATCGGAAATTAGGATGCCCTGTCCTGACGCGTCGAGGCTCGCTTGATTTGCGAGAAACTCGGCGACCGTAGGATCGATAGGTCCGTTGTTTGCAGGCAGGTAGGCAGACGCGTCTAACGTGGGAGAGTTTGCATTGCCAAATACCCCAACTTCACCGTAATTTCCGAAAATAGGATCATACGTCGACGCACCAGGGATTTCAGTATTGACTCCAAATGTTCCCTGGCCAAATCCACCGACAAATAACCCTGTGTGTGGGAGGATATGCGCAGGCCAAACCCAGTCTAGCCAATCCGCATTGTGAACCAACAGACCTTCATAACTACCAGCGCCGTCCTGCATATCGCCGCTTTCGAAGCCGTACTGATCCACATACTGCCAGAAGGCATCGACGGCGTATGGCCCGGACATCATGCTATGAACGCTGAAATCGACGGAGCCGTAGTCATAGATGTTCGTGGTATCCGTATCGACGGGGTTGATTTTTGTGCCGTTGTACTCAAGTATGTCATCTTGATTTGGATTCACTATTACAATCAGATTTTGACCTGCGAGATTATCTAAACCACCGACATCGTTCTCCGCATATCGCGGATATGCGCTGTCAAGATACGCTTTCAGTTTACTCGTATCCAGTTGTAGGAAATTCTGCTCAGTCAGCCCGGTCATTGTGATGCACATCACCGCGGTGCTGCTATCCGCCGTGCTGCCATTGAAATTGTAGACGTTACCGCCGCTACCGCCCCAAAGCACCGTAAACGACGCTTCATCGCTGTTATTAAGCTCAAAATCGCCATCGCCCCCGCTCTCGATCAACAACGGCGCGCTGCTTCCCCTACTGTAGTTGACGTTAAACGTGTCGCCACCGCTGTTGCCATCGATCTTGCTAATAGACGAATTGGTGGAGCCGGCGGGCACGTCTATAGTAATCGTATCAGCTGTTTTAGTTCCGATGAGTTTGTCAAATCCAGAAACTGTTATATCGGAACTTGCTTCGTTACCCTTATCGTTATGCGAGAATGTTATGTCTGAGCCTTTTATCTCGCCATTTTCGTATTTTGTTGTGCTTTTTATTGCACTTCCTACGTTCGAAAAATCGAGAGTTCCGCCATCTGGTGCTTGAAGATCTACCTTGATGCTAATATCATCAATCTTCACATCAGCATTGGCGCCAAATTTTATGCTGCTCACGTCATAAAGGTCGTCCTGGGGCGGTGGCTCGGTGCCAGGGTCAGCAGGCAATGACTTCACAATAAGCACTTCATTTTGTCCAAAAGTGCCTGCCTTGAGCTCAAATGTATGTGGGTCGTCCGCTAGGTCGAATTTTGTGTAGTCCACCGTGACATCACCCGTGCCACCGACAACGATATTATTGCCTCCACCAAGTGAGATTGTCTCGTCGCCGACTTGACCGATGACAATATTATCGCCATCACCAACGTCGATCAACGAACCTCCGATGATCAGATTATCTCCATCGCCTGCGGTAACGGATCCACCGTCGTTCCCACCGATAAGAATGGCTCCACCGGTATCGCCATCACGATCGTTCGGCACGTCTGAACCATCTACGCTGCCAGCGGATGTAAGCGCTATAAGAATTTTGGTGGCGTCCGAGGCGATCTGTTCGATCGTGTCCATTTGAGACTGAAGGAACATGAATTCTACGGCATCCGCGCCAGCTGCCACCAAATCTACAACGGCCTCTTGGGAAACTGCATCAGCGAAATCGATCGCACCAGCGATCTTAGGCGATGCCTGCGAGTTGGTGGCGGTCCATTTTGACGGATCAAGATCGACGCTGAGAATCCCGCCACCGGTTGAAAACGCACCACTTAAGAAGCTGCTGTTTGTTTGACCACTGGCCGCCTGGTCGCCGGCATATTGCACCAAAATTTCGGCAAGCGCGTTTTGGACATCGTATCCGCCAAGGATGCCTGTGAGCAGTCCCGCACTGACCAAACTTCCCAGCTTGTCCGCGTCGGCGAAGAGGGAACGAATGCCAGTGTCACCGAATGGCATATAGCCGCTCTCCAGTGCCGAATAGGCTATTTCAGCCATCATTTCCGCGCTCGAAGTATACCACCCTCTTGCTGTCCCCGAGAGCTGTACTTGGTTCGCAATGGTGTCATTGAATAGAGCGCTGTAGAGCTGCAGTCCGATGCTTGCCCAAGCTGTTTCCTGATTCACGTCGGCGTAAAGCAGCAGCACCATCAACGACTGACTGTGCAAGTTCGTGGGGGATACTGGGGAACCCACGTTTGACGACAGGGTCTGCGAGATTCCGGTGGAATTGTCTAACACGACGCCACGGGCAGCCAATGCGGCTGCAGTCAGTGGATCAAGCCCTTGAGCAAGAAACGCCTGGAGGGACAATTGGCCAGTGGAGGCGCGAGGCCCTGTCGCGACCTCGCCGTATGTAATGAATTGCCGGACCCCCGCGGACGAACTCGGCAGCGCTTCATAGTTGTTCCCAGTCATAGGGTCATGTCCGGAAAACACAAAAGCAGGCGACGTCATTCCCTGAGCGCGGTCGAGCGATACGATTTGAGCGACCACGCCTGTTCCAAATGGCATGTTGTTAAAGACGTCTGCGGAAGCGCCCACAATATCGCTCACAAATCCCGCCAGGCCCCCGCCAAGGGAATGGCCTGTGAGCTGAATATCCTGTCCGCCAACGCCGCCGGCAAAGTTCTGTTCAACGTAGGCGTAGAAGTTCAGGGCCTGCTGCGCCTGACTAGCCTGCCCGAGCCCCGCGCTGAGCGTCCAGCCGAAGAGGACGTCACGCCAGTTTGGGAGACCGTCGAAGGTCGTACCACGGTAGGAAATGACGGTTTCGCCGTCCCATTGATAGGCGACAGCATAGAAGCCCGTACTCGCGTTAGGCAGAGCAACTGCGATGGTGGCATCACCTATCGCTGTGCCGGGCGCAGCCGAACTTCCTGCGAAGGTCATGCCGGGATTGTAACCCCGGTTGTAGGCATCGAGTGCCAGAATAGCGAGAAACAGATCAGTCTGCGTTGCCATTGCTAATTGTCCCTTTGCTAATCACCAGTTTTGATCGAAGTCGGCCGCACTCAGGCTATTGGCGAGCGTATGTTTGTCGCGGTAGGGGGAGCCGTCGAGCATCCCGGAATAATGCGCGGGTAACCAGACCAACTTATTCTTGATGCCTTCGGTGATCGGCTCGTCGGTGCTCTCAAGCGTAATCTCATTCCATGAGACATCGGGACCGAGCGTTGCTTTAAGATCCTTCGGATCGACGTCGATCACGGTCTTTGGATCATTGATGTCGGCAAGAGTTACGAGATCTGGTAGATCATTGGGGGTGATCCTGTGCGCGCCGCGCATACGCGCGAGGCGAGATACTTCATCCAGACGATCTTCCAAAGGCGGGCCGTACAGTTCCGAGAGCATATTCCCGCCCGGTCCCGCATCAAGCGACCAGCGTATCGCCTTCTGATATTCTAGCTGATTCTTTGCATGTATCGGGTGAAGCTGACTGGTCAGCAGCGCTATCAGCGGCCTTCTGCCAGGACCGAGATCGAGATACAGAGCTTCCCCATGAAGCTTGTGCATGACCCCGTGCTCAGGGAGCGAGACTTCCCAGAACGTCACTTCAGTCACGCTCGAACCGCGCTTGACGCCTTCGGACGTATTTACCGCGAAGGTTAACTTGTAGCGGTAGCTTTCTGTTCTGAAGTAGTAGCGTGCAACCACAAAGGCCGCCAAGCCTGCCCCGACTGCAAGCAATAGGAAAGACTTCCACCGTGTCCTCATGACGTCGGAGTCTTCGCTTCACGCTCGGCCAACGACGCCTCGAGCGTCGTCACCGTGGTTGTGCCGCTTGCGTCGCGCGTGATCAGTTTGATGGGCTGCTCCTTGAAGGGGCCGGATGCCAGCCATCGTAACGCTGCCCGAATGCCCTCGGCATCCCCTGCTGCGTCAATCAGCCAGGCGATCGTACCACCTGTCCACTGGTCCGGACGCAAACGACGCAATGGGACAGCCTGCGTCTGAAGCAGCCGGTCAACCTCCTCCGATACGAATGCCCATGTCACGGCGGCGATCGGGGCACGAAAGCCGCTCGTCTTGTCCGTGGCCTCGACGATGTAGAACTGCCCCGCAGACACGGCGGGCATCACCATCCACTCGACATCGGCGAAAGAATAGTGCTTGTGGGAAGGGGATCGTGAGAAAACCATCACCAGGTTACCGATACTTGCGGCAACGAGTTGGGAAAGGGCAGCCCCGACCTGCGTCGGCTGAAGCGATTTCAGAAAGTCTGACGCAAGCTTACTATCAACCAAGTCTGCCATGCTCGTTTACCTGTGCTTCATCATTAAGAAAATTCATCAAGATTCTCTCACTCAGCAGCTAAAAGCTAGCTAAAAGCTTCAGACAGGCGGACGCACGGGTTTCTCTGCTTAGTCCTCTGTCGCGCACCATTTCCAAGATGCTGCGAAACCGCCGACTCACCGCTCATGAAACGCCTCATCCGTCATCTCCATTAGTGGATCGAGCAGGAATCCCAACACTCGCCGATCTCCGGTCTTCACCTCTGCCGTAACCGACATGCCGGGGGTCAGCAGCACATTCGACCCGTCGACCCTGATCGCTGTCTCATTGAGCGCAATCCGCAACGGGAACACCAGCGGCCCGTCCGCATCGCGCGCCGTCTCTTGCCTCGCCGCCGGCGGCTGTTGCTGTTGCCCCGCCGGGATCGCATCGTTGGAGACCGTCAGCACCTTGCCGCTCAAAGTCCCATAGCGCGTAAACGGAAATGCCTCGAGCTTGACGCGCGCCTCCTGCCCTTCGTGGACAAAACCCTTATCGCGGTTAGGCAGCATCGCTTCGATCTCAAGTTTCGTGCCGTCCGGCACGATCACCATCAGCTTCTGCGCAGTCTGCACCACTTCGCCCAGCGTGTTGACCTCCAGCTGCTGCACGCGGCCGGCGACCGGCGATTTCAGCACGCTGGAGCGCTCGAACAGCTCGGCCTTAGCGAAGTCCTGGCTCAACTCACCGATCGAGCGGTCGTCCTCGATCAGCTCGGTGTTGACCTTGTCGAGATAGGCCTCGCGGCGCTCGCGCTTCTGCGCGACCAAAGTCTGCACGGTGGCTTCCAGTTCAGCGATCTGGCCTTCGCCGTCGACGGCCGCCATCAGCTGGTCCTGCTCGCCCTGGCGCGCCTCGATCGTGCTCGTCTTAATCCCGACCTTGCGCCTTTCCAGCTGCTCGTAGACATCCAGCCTGTCGCCCGCCAGCGTCACCAGCTTGCGGCGCTCGACCAAGGTGCGATTGCCGCGCTCAATCTCGACGCGCTTCTGCGCGATCGCTGCTTCAAGGCTAGCCTGCTCGGCCTGATAGGCGGCAAGTGATTGGCGCATCTGCTGGCGCTGCAGGTCGACGAGGGATTTTGGCGCGCCGGCGGGTGCTGCGAAATCAGCATCGGCCGAGGGGATGTCCTGCGCCACCGCGGCGACCAGCGCTTCGAGCCGCGCTTCGGAGACCTGGGCGGCTTCAAGATTGCCGGCCAGCTTCTGCCGCTCGGCGGTGTATTCCGACGGGTCGAGCTCGACCAGTACGTCGCCCGCCTCGACATGGGCGCCGAGCCTAGCATGCAGCGCCTTCACAGTGCCGGTGATCAGCGGCTCGATGACCTGCACCTTGCCGATCGGGATCAGCTTGCCCTGCGCGGCGGCGTAGGTGTCGATGCGGCCGAACCACGACCAGGCAAGCGCACCCGTCGCGAACACCATGATCAAAGCCGCGAAGATGCGGGCGGCCGGCGAGGCCGGGGTCTCCAGAATCTCGATCGCCGCGGCCTGGAACTCGCGCTCGTGGCGCTTGAGCGACGGGCGCTTGACGTGCGCTTCCTGCGCCACGCCCTCCTTCACGGCGCTCCAGTAACGGCCCATAGTCACTCCGCCGCCTGCTGGGAGAGATCCGCCGGCCGCTGATCGGCCTGCAGACGGTGAAGCTGGGCGTAGCGGCCGCCTTGCCGCAACAGCTCTTCATGCGTGCCCTGCTCGGTGATGCGGCCGGCCTCGATGGTGAGAATGCGGGTGGCGTCGCGCAAGGCGGCCAGCCGGTGGGCAATGATGAACACCGTGCGCCCCTTGGCCATCTGCCGCATGTTCTGCTGGATGACATATTCGGATTCGTAGTCGAGCGCGCTGGTCGCCTCGTCGAAGATCAGGATGCGTGGATTGGTGACCAGCGCACGGGCAATGGCGATGCGCTGGCGCTGGCCGCCGGAGAGGTTGGCGCCGCGTTCTTCCAGCACCGTGTCATAGCCGGATTTGAGCTGCACGATGAAATCATGCGCGCCGGAAAGCTTCGCCGCTTCAATGACGCGCTCCAGCGGCAGCGCCGGGTCAGCGAGCGCGATATTCTCGCGCACCGTGCGGCGAAACAGGATGTTTTCCTGCAGCACCACGCCGATCTGGCGGCGCAGGCTCCGCGGATCGATCAGCGCCAGGTCGACGCCGTCGATCAGCACGCGGCCGCGCTCCGGCACGTGCAGCCGCTGCAACAGCTTGGCCACCGTGCTCTTGCCCGAGCCGGACGGGCCGACAATGCCGATGATCTCGCCGGGCGTCGTCTGGAACGAGACGTCGCTCAGGATCTCGCGCTCGCCCGGGCGGTAGCGGAAGGTGACGTGATCGAAAGCGGCATGGCCCGATATCTTGCGCAACGAGCCCTGCCCGCCGCCACCCGATATCTCGACCGGCGCGTTGAGGATGTCGCCCAGCCGGTCGACGGAGATGCGCACCTGCTGCAGATCCTGCCAGAGTTGAGCCAGCCGCAGCACCGGCCCGGCGACGCGGCCGGCCATGATGTTGAAGGCAACCAGTTGGCCAACCATCATGTCGCCGGCGACCACCGCCCTGGCGCCGAACCACATGGTGGCGACGATCACTGCCTTGGAGATGAACTGCGCGGCGTTCGACGCAAAATTGGCGAGCCTGGCAGTGCGGAAACCCGCCGCGACATAGCCGGCAAGCTGGTCTTCCCAGCGCCGCTGCATCTGCGGCTCGACCGCCATTGCCTTCAGCGTCTCGACGCCGACGATCGATTCGACCAGGAAAGTCTGGTTCTCGGCGCCGCGGTTGAATTTTTCCTCGATGCGGCGCCGGAACTCCGGCGTCACCGCCATCGACAACGCGACATAGGCCGGGATCGAGCAGATGACGATCAGCGTCAGCCACGGACTGTAGAGATACATGACGGCGAGGAAGACGAAGAGAAATAGCACGTCGAGCAGCACGGTGAGTGCCGAGCCGGTGAGGAAAGAGCGGATGTTCTCCAGCTCATGCACGCGCGCCACGGTCTGGCCGGTCTGCCTTGCCTCGAAATAGGCGATCGGCAGGCCGAGCAGATGGTGGAACAGCTTGGCGCCCAGCGCCACGTCGATGCGGCTAGTGGTGTGTATGGTGGTGTAGGTGCGCAGACCGGTCAGCAGCACCTCGAACATAGACACCGCCGACAGGCCGATTACCAGCACCTCGAGCGTCGTCATGCCGTTGTGGACCAGTACCTTGTCGATCACCAGTTGGAAGAAGATCGGCGAGATCAGACCGAGCAGCTGCACGAAGAACGAGGCCAGCAGCACTTCTGCGAAAATCCAGCGGTAGCGAATGATCTCGGGAATGAACCAGGAGAAATCGAAGCGCTTGGTAAAGCCCTGCGCGAAGGCACGGCTGGTGATGAGAATGACATAGCCGCTCCACAACGCCTCGAAATCGGCGCGAGAAAGCTCCTGCGGTGCGCCAATCTCCGGATCCTGCAGCAGCACGTTGCCGGCAGAAATCGCAGCCAGCAGCGCAAAGCCGCCGTCCTTCTTCTGGATAATGGCCGGCAGCGGCAATCGATCCAGCCGCCTCAGCGAAGGCTGCACGATCCGTGCCTTGAGTTTCAGCCGCTTCGCGGCCCTGACAATATCGACGCGATCTGCCACCCGCTCGCCAAGCCCAAGGTCGTGGCGAATGGCATCTGGATCGGCCGGCTGGCGCAAATACTGCGTCAGCAGCGTCAAGCAGACGACGCCGCTATCCAATCCGACAACTATCGGTGTAACTGCGCCCAACTGTTTCCCCACCAAACAACACTTTGTTGCTTGTTTTCCTTTATCCACTGTAGAGTGTCGCTCAAGCAATCAGCAAAAATTGAAAAAACACAAACGTAAGAACAACTCTTCGTGATCAATATTTTAGTAGTAAATAATATACGTATAGGCCATCCCGGAACGATCGCTCACATCACAAACAGGGTGGTAAGCCTCATGCCGAGGGAGCTGCTGGCCGCAGCAACTCTACGGATGCAACGGCGAAATCGTGTTGTCGCTAACATTGTAATGCTGAGCGACCTCCCGCCGACCCTTCCCCTGCTGCCAATCTGGCTAGCGCCTCGCGACGCTGCTACGGTGAAAGCTGGGTTTGCGGCCAAATTTAACCCTCCTAGCCATGGCGCGCAGCGGGCTGCAGCAATGGCCGAGTTCGGACTTCCATTTACCTGGTGACGTGGTCCATGCCGTGTAGCGGCACTAAAGTGGAACGAATCGCAGTGGCGAACGCGGCCGGGCGCCGGGCCTCTCTTGGCATTAGTCGACAGCGGCTTGTCCGGTAGTTATCCGCAGCCGATCAGAACGATGACAGCGAAGCTTACCTTTATTATATTGGCGAGAGATGTGGATTGTAGAAAGGAAACGCACTATTTCCCTCATTGGCGGAATGGGCAAATCACACATCTTTAGTGCGTCCGATAAGACAAGAGGAAAACTCTATGACGATTTCTCCCGAACAAGACGGCCAAACGGATATCGTATCGATCGCCGCTGACATTGTCGCCGCCTATGTGTCGAACAATCCACTGCCGGTCGGCGAACTGCCGAAGTTGATCGGCGATATCCATGCCGCTCTGCAAGGGATCGGCACGCCGGCGACCGAACCTGTGGTCAAGCAGGAACCGGCAGTCTCGATCAGAAAGTCGGTGACGCCGGATTACATCATCTGCCTGGAAGACGGAAAGAAGTTTAAATCCCTGAAGCGCCATATCGGAGTCCACTACAATCTGAGCCCCGAGGAATACCGCCAGAAATGGAACCTGCCCTCCGACTATCCGATGGTGGCGCCGAACTACGCAGCCACCCGCTCGGCCATGGCGAAATCAATAGGGCTCGGGCGCAAGGCGACCGCGCCCACGCCGGCCGCGGCAGAAAGCCCAAGACGAGCTGTTCGCGCGGCAGCAGCGGCAACAACCCCAGTGGCAGTCAAGTCGCCGATGAAGAAGGCGCGCAAGGCATCCGCCAAAGCGTAGCGTGCTGCCACCTGACCAGAGGTGTCAGGCAGTGGCGAACCTGAACATGACGAAGCCTTGCGGCGGGGCTTCGTGTTAGGTCGGATCACTCTGCGGCACGGCGAGACCAGATGAGCGAGAACTCGTTTTCGGTGTCGGTCTCGACCAGGGTCGGGTAGATCTCCGACCTGCTAGGGCCACAAAGATGGTCAGAAGATCAGTTACGAGTTGGTGCGGGATAACCGTTCCGGAAAGGCGTCAGCCGGTGAGCTTCGAGCGATCTGATGGAGGCTGACTGGCCTCGCGGCGGTCGGTCCTATCCCTTCCACATCGTCGAGCGGAGGAGAGCCTGCATGTGCTCTGCCAGGTCGAGTTCGCCGCGCGCCTCGATCTCCAAGAGATATCGGGCCTTGGCCAAGCGGTCCCATTCCCTGACCGCAGGATAAGCGCAGATGGCCAGCAGAGCGCGCTTTCCTCGGCTCGGTTGGCTCTTTCATAGTCGCAGTTGCTACCGCCGATTTCGTGGACGGCTTTGCCGAACGCCGCGGCCGTCTTGTGCACTCTAATCAGCGCCCGCAGTTCGTAGGACGGTTCTCGGTCTAGGCGCGGTGGCTCTGTCGCGAGAGCCGTTGCCGCAACCATCGAGGCGGCGGCGGCTCTGCCGGAGTGGAGAAGCAAGGCGCGGCGGTTGATCTTGAACGTGGTGATTCTCCTCTTCGGTGCTGCACTCGACAAGCGCCGCGATAGAGCCTGGACGTATTGGCACGCTTGCCGCGAAGGAGCGCTTCTGGAGGGACCGATGCATCTTTGACTATCCGCTGCGCGTTGGGAACATTCGCAGCAGACACGCTCGGCCGCCATCCGACGGCCGACGCTGGCGATCGAGGCCCGTCATCGGAGGTCGGGCCGACGCGCACGGACCGTGCCTGCCGGAGAGTCAAAGGAACCGCGTCAACGAGGCTCCGCCATTGTCGATTTTCAGCAACTGAATGACCTCCCAACTGAACCCCACCTCAGACGAGCGGCCTCCCGTTGCCGGAAGGTAGTTGCCGGTCGAGCCAAGTGCCGCCGCCTGGCACATGTTGATTCGAAGAATGTGCGCGGGAAGCCCTAGCCAGCAATTTGGTCACCTGTTCGCCAGCCGTCGCCCCCGGACGCGCCCCCCTTCCCGGCTCTGGCTCCTTGCCAGTCACGGCCCCAGGGCACCGCACATCGCACTAAGCCACGGAAACCACTGAGAAATCGTCATCACTGCAATGTGCGGGGAACATCCACACATTGCGAAATCGCTGCATAACCCATTGAAAAACAACGACCGGACGACGCGAAACCTCGCGGCCTTTTATCTTGCCATCTTAATCGGTTGTGTTTGGCTATACTGTTTTCCCATCGTCGTTACTCCTTCCGGCTACGATAGTATACGAATCTATTCTCTTTGCTACGATTCCGCTTTTGAACGTCGAGTTCCGATGCGCCGTGCAATCTTCCGCGCTCTGCGACGGGGTGTTTGGGCTGCATGGTTGCAGCGCTCGAGCCGTCGTGGCGCACTTTTCCAAAAGACTCGATGACGCCGTTGCGAAGCTTCAGGGCGCGATCGCAGGTCGCCGCAATCGACATACGATGGGTGATGATGACGACCGTGGCGCCGCCGCGTCTTGCCTCTGCAATCGCACGCTCAAGTGCCGCCTCACCTTTACCTGTTCAATTGTGAACCCAGCTTCGAAGAGCCGGCTCGTTCCTTCGTGCCGCAAATCATGAAAATGAAGGTCGTGGATGTCCAGGTCAGCGCACCCTCGACGGAAGGCGGTGCCGATTGACCTATGATGGATGGGGCAGATAGATAAGTAATATCAGGTAGTTGCGGGAGACCGTGCGCAAAAATCGCACACGAAAGTTCTGCTTCTCTTCTTTTTTCGTTCCCACGACGGAGCCGTCGACAGCCCTATTCGGACGCTCTTTTGCCGACGATATTGACCGTCCCATTGCGGACGTTCGCTGCGATATCCGTACCCTTATTGTCCGATGCGGCGTCCAATTCGCCTGGGCTTCCTGGAAGCTTTTCGAACTTTCTGGGTCGCGCCTCAACCCGAATTGCGTGTGCTTGTGGGACAAATTGGGACGTTAGATTCGGTTCTAGGAAGAATTTGAGGAGGCATCGACTTTCTGGGACGCGTGCCTCCCTGGTCGTGAACGTCAGCACGCCCCCCAATAGTTCTACTGAACGGCGGCCATGCGCCGCATCTCGGCCATTCCCGCCCTCCTGTCTATCTTCCAGAAGCGGACATCGCTGGTGCCGACGCCATTGTCGGACTTTGCGCCGCATCTCGGCCGAACAGATCAGCTCTGCTGTTTCCTGAAAGCTGACGTCGCACGCAACCGCCCCAGAGGTCGTGGTGGCGCCGCGGGCTGCTGTTCAGGGCAAATAGGAGAAAGTGAGTAGCAAAAACAAGTCTAAAAATGTACGAACCGGCAGACAAAATATTTATCAATGCCCACAACATGACTGTTGCCTTTTCCAATAAAAAATTGATTCTAGACTAGCGGCGGCGATTAATACATAAGAAGTAACTAATATTAAAAATCTCATACTGGGCTAGGATACTCCAAGCTTAGTAGCCGAAGCGGTTAGTGCGGTTCTGGGGCTTTGGGGCGAACTATCCATGACAAGATCGGCAACTTTGCTGGCGTCTATGGTTGTCTTGGCCGTGTTACTTGGCCTTGGCTATTGGGCGGTCGGAGGATTCACCCGATTGTCCAGGTCGATCTTACCTGGAATGCCTACTTCCGCATCGAGAAGTATGGAGCCCCATGAATTTGTTTTCAAATTTGACGCTTCTACGCTGCAAGGCGGTACGGGAGAGAAGGGTCGAACCGCAGAAATAGCGGAATGGAAGCTTACCGTATCGAAAGCGTTCCTATCGACGGAAGTAGGTTCCAATGACGCTATTGGAGGGCGCAGGGGTGAGAGATCGTTTCATGCCGCCCATCTTTTCGCCTTGCTTGATCCCGCGGCGAGAGAATTTTCGCCGGCAATCCTGGCCGACCCTGCTGCAGATCTCACAGAAAGATTTTTCATCATACCCACGAATGGACGCGCAGGGAAAGCTCTGTCGGACAACCCGCGATGTCTACGAAACGACGAATTGGATGATCTTCTCCGCACCTCACTAGCACTAAAACGGTCTCGATGTGATCCTGATGTGCGAAATGTAAGATGCGAGGTTTCGTTGAGTTACAAGGGTTGGTTGGTTAGTGTTCTTGTCCCAAAGAAGCATTACTACGATAGTGACAAGAAATACTGCCAGCCAGTTATTGAATTTCTGGACAGGCATACCGAGCATATTACGCGTATTGACGCAATCAGGCCTTGATGGAGGGAAAAGATGTCTGAGACGTACGTTGCGCCGAATGGAGAAGCAGGGCTGACTGATCGCGAGGTCGCGGTGCTCTCGGGCTTGGCAGATGCTCACAACCGGGGTGGGTTCTACATGGCTTACAACGCCATGATGGACAGCGGTGAAGCATCGCTGCAGTCCCGAATCGCGACGTTCTCCGGTCCGGTCGGAGGGGTGGCTCTCGCATCAAATCGAATCCTCCAGGTCGTATTTGGTCCGGGCAGCGACGCCGACCCAGAGTACACTGGAATATATCATCTTTCACAGAAAGTCGCCGACGCTGCGCTCGATGCAATCGTAAATGACCTATCAACTGGAACCAATTCGGACGGAAGTGCAGATGGATACATTACCGATGAGGCCTTTTTTAATAGCGCTGTCAAGGCTTGGGAGGGCATTGAAACCTACTTCCCCGGCAATCTGTTGCTGGAGAGCATACCACGACTTTGCCCCTCGTCACGGGCAGGACCGTAGCTGCCCGAACAACAAATGCAATGATGGGATCGCGGCCAACCGAGTTTGCTCGCAAGACTCTGGAAGAGGACCAATCGGACGATCCCGCTGTAACGGTGTGGCGCGAATGGCAGGACGCCTTCAAATTGACCGAGCGGCTGTGCCGTGAGCAACAACGCTTAGAGCGAAAGCTCGCCGAAACTATTGGCTTTCCGAGTGCGACGATACTCTCGAATGGTGAGAGCGTGACACTGCATTCACTGAAGGAAATTCGTGGATCACTAAGCGTCGACCCCGTTGACGCAGCGGTTCGCGCGAAGGCTGAAGCCGACTTCGCGGCCCATCAGGCTCACTGGGATGCTGCCGACAGGGAAATAGGGTACTCCGCCGCGATGCTTGCTGAGCACGAGGCGGCCAACCGAGTAGAGGCTTTGCTCGAAGAATTGTCTGAAACGCCTGCCACTACCCTTGCCGGCGTAGGAGCCAAGCTTGATGCAGTGCTTAAGGAAGGTCAGTCGTCTGAAGACGATGCCGAGTTTCCCTGGCCCCAAATCCGCTCGGCCATCGACGATATTGTCCGGATTAGCCGGCAGAGAGAGCTGGGTTGAAGGCGTTGATGCGTTTCGCAGTTCTGTAACTCACCAAGCGTTCGGAAATTTGCTGAGTTCCTGGCGGCGCACCGTGACAGACTCACATTCCGGGAGTGACAGATGCAACAGCGAGAGGCCTTGTCGGAATCGAAACCGCCTCCTCCTGTTACGGTATGGGAAAAGCCTAAACCTACAAGCCCCCATCCCGCTGACAAGCATGTCGGCAGGCAGATTGCGATCGTTCGTGTTCAGTCGGACGTATCGCAAGCACAGCTTGCCCGATCGATAGGCATCAGCTTTCAGCCTCATGGAGCGCTGCTGCGCCTTCCGGCGTGTTGAGCATCGCTTCGATCTCGGCCGCAGTAAGCTTACCGCCGGCTGCGCCTTTGGCGCCTTCGTCATCGCCGACCCCAGCCTTTGCCAGCACCCACGACAACGCCTTTTTGAACAGTTCGGATTCGACGATCCCGAGCAGATTGTCGCGGACAGTCTCACCGAGGCCGGTTTCCCAAACGAGGCCGAGCGATGCGGCGGTCGCGCCATAATTGCCTGCCATCCGCTCAGCGCTTGCGAGACCCGAGGCTTCGTTAACGAGGCCGCCATGGAAAAACAGTACCAGTCGCGTCGAGCCGCCCAGCGCATCCCCTAGCAGATGTACGACATCGTCGGGTGTGCTCGCAAGCCGACCGCTCGCAGCGAAGGTTCCATCTGCCCCGAGATTGATCCAACACTGCGATTCCATGACAGCCCCCGCCGCCCGATCGGTGCAATGAATTTGTACACCAACAGCGAAGAAGAACAAATCACTGGGGACAAACCGCCATGGTGACGTCGGCTTAGCACTGCCTGCTAGATGGGTGATTGCAGCACATCGCCCTTAGCGGTGTAAGATTCAATACTTAAGCGAAATGGCAGGTAAGCCTTTAGGTGGCCCCCAAAAACTGACTGGAGGGAAAAGTCCGCCATCTCAGACGCCACATTCAATGTAAAACGACGTCTGCTTTCAGGCGCTCGTGCTAACCTGTCAACTGACCGACTTGCGGCGCATGGCAGACATTCCTGGGTCTGACCGTCTACGCGCCCGGTCCTATCATGCCTTTCACATCGTAGAGCGGAGAAGAGCCTGCATGTGTTCTGGCAGGTCGAGTTCGCCGCGCGCCTCGATCTCCAAAAGGTATCGGGCCTTGGCCAGGCGATCGACTTCCCTGACCGCAGGATAGGCGCCGATGGCCAGTAGTGCCCTCTCCTCCTTTAGGCCAGCCTTGATGTGGTCGCGGCTGCGGTTGCCCTTTTCGTGGACGGCCCTGCCGAATGATATGTACGCTGTCTTGTGCGCCTCAATCAGCCCTTGCAGGTTGTTGGACGGCTGCCGATCTCGGCTCAGCGGCTTTGTGCCGAGAGCGTTTGCAGCAACGGTCGAGGCGGCGACTGCGCAGCCGGAATGGAAAAGCAAGGCGCGGCGACTGATCCTGGACGTGGTAACTCTCCTCTTCACTTCACGACTGGCCGGATCGGATGCTGTGAACATCAATAGCACCGTAACACGACGGTTCGCCCATTCATGTCAGGATGGACGGCTCGCGACGACCCTACAGTTATCCAGCGTGGGCCGATGCGGCGAGGGCGTCCGCACCGTTGGTACGCTTGTCATGCGCTCGTCGTCGAGGTCGCAAGATCAGACCTACGGCAGCCTTTGCCGCGAACGGTACGCCTTAACTTGGACAAAGAAACTCGGAAACCTTCTCTGCGAGAGGGATGTCCGCAACCGACAAGCCAGCGCTCGGCCGCCATCCGACGGCCGACGCTGGCGGCTTGGCGCCACCCGGTCGCAGAAGGGTCGCTGCGCCAACGCTAACGCCAGCCACAGCGAGCAAAGCACGGGCATGTTCTGCGCCATGGACCTCACAACTCAGTGGCGCTCCGCCGAAAACTCGTCGCATCGAGTCGCTCGTCGATCCTGGCGCCGCGTCCGCAACGCGCCCCTTCCCGGCACCAGCATCTTCCGATCAGACCGAAGCACCGCACCCTGTACTAAGCCGCTGAAACAAATGAAAAATTCCTATCGCCGCAAGGTGCGCGCAACCCGCACACATTGCAAAATCAAAGCGTAACCAATTGAAACGAAACGACCGCAGAAGGGCAGCACATTGCTGCCTTTTATCCTGCCGTCTTAATCGGTCGTATTTGGCGATACTTCGTGCCCATCGTCGTTCCTTTCTTTTTGTGCGATAATATACGAATCTATTCTCCGCGCTACGATTCCGCTTTTGGGCGTCGAGTTCCGATGCGCCGTGCAGTCTTCCGCGCTCTGCGACGGGATAGTTTCGCTGCTTATTTGCAGCGCTCGAACCGTCGTGGCGCACTTTTCCATCGGACTGACGGAGCATCGTCACAGGCAATCGAGCGCGGTCCGGCCGTCTGTCGATCGGCGCGGCCGCAGGCAAGATAACGTGCGTTCCGTCGTTCCTGGTCTGCATCGGTCCTCATCCGCCAAGGCGGATCTCCGTGTTCAGTTGGCGTCGTTCAGGTCGCTGACGCCCTGCGTTTCATTTGATGATCCCCTGCTCATCGATGGGCTCCGAGCAGCTTGCGGTCCTTAAGATGAGCGCGCTGGGCAGCGTCGGTTCGGCTCGCCGCCGGATCGCCGACGTAGAACGTTCCGTCGCTCCACATGGCGTGCATGATCACCGCCAGCTTGCGCGCCACCGCCACGCACGCCTTGCGATGGCAGGAGCGCTTGGCGATTTCCCGGCCCCAGCTTTTGACCTTGTCCGTGCCGCGGAAGCGCCTCATCAGCGCCGAGGCTGCCTCGTAGAGCGAGCGCCGCACGTCCGCGTCGCCAGCTTTGGAGATGCGTCCCTGGACGATCGATGTTCCGGATTGCCAGCGCCGCGAGGTCAGCCCGAAGTAGGCGGCGACGTCACGCGAGCGGCGGAAGCGCGACGGATCGTCGATCGCGGTCATGAAGGAGAGCGCCGTCACCGGGCCGACGCCGGGGATCGCCATGAAGCGCCGGCACGGCTCGCTGCGTGCGACGATCTTCACCACGAGATCGTGCAGCCGGCAATATTCTCGCCACAACGCCGCGCGCGCCGACAGCATGGCGTCCATCAGCTCGGACGACAGCGGATCGTCCACCACAGCCTGGCGCACCGCCTGCTCGAAGGCCCCGCGGCCGACCTTGCCCAAGCGGATGCCGAACGCCTTCAGCGAATGGCGGACGGCGTTTTCCAGGTCGAGGAACTTGGCCTTCAGATTGCGCCGGTGGGTCAGCAAAAGCCGCGTCCGGTAGCAGCTTTGCGACTTGATATAGGCCTGCCGGAACCAGCCGGTGCGCATGATGTGGGCGATGCCGAGTGCATCGGCCTTGTCGGTCTTGTTGCGCTGTGCCGACATCGCGGCGCGCACGTGCTGTGTCTCCAGGCAGATGGCCGGCAGACCGAGTTTCTTGAGTTCGGGATGCAGCCGGGGCGACAGCGATCCCGCCTCGTGGCCGACGCGCCGCAGGCGCGACAGAAACGATTTCAACACCGCAAACAGCGCGTCGGGATCCGTCACCGCCGTCGTCTCAAGATGCACCGTGCCATGATCGTCGACGACGCACACCGCGGTCTCGTCCATCGCCACGTCCAGCCCACAAAAAAATTCCTCGTTCGCCTCCTGCGTTGCTTCACAGGCGCAGATTTTGACGCCGAGTCGCCGACGGCCGCCAGTTGACCCGCGGCCGACGCACAGCTTTGCCGCTCGACCAAGCGCCCGCCCCGATTACGGGCGGCAATCGGTTTTCAGTCGCATTTCGCGGCCCTTCCTCGATAGCACCAACCCTCGCTCAGCCGCGAGGTACAATCCGGCAGCCCCCTGTTGCCCGAGGATCTACTAGGAGAGGCAGATGCTTTCTAAAACACACGACTGATGCCTAGCTGGCGCAAAGTCTCAGCTGCGGCCGATCTGCAGCCGCTTTGATGGTGGAAGCGCGTTGTTGGCACGATCGCGGGCACGGTAAAATTGCCAAGCTTGAGCCTAGACGAGATTGAATGGCCTGTCATATCGACACTGCGATGACGTGTCAGAAGCAACCTCGCTGAGCAAATAGAGGAGAGCACGCGTGTGGCAGAATGACATTCTTGTGTTGCCCGACGATCTGATTGCGTTCGCCTGGTCGGCGCCGATGCAGGACTTGGCAGCGAAGCTCGATCTGTCTGATGTCGGTCTAAAGAAGCTGCTGACGCGATGCGGAGTCGCGTCCCCGCCGCAGGGATATTGGAACAAAATCCGTGCCGGAAAGAGGGTGCCAGCACTACCCAAGGCGCCACCGCGGCGCCCCGGTTAACTGGGCCGAGCAAGTGTCGACGCTCGCTTCAAAAAGGTGCTGTCGATTGCAGCCCCTCTCGCATCCAATGGTCCATTTGCATTCGCGTTGGTTCCAGAAGATCTCGACGAACTCCACGCACAGGAGTTGAAGGCGATTGGCAAAGTTTCCGTCCCACAGACGTTGGACAGGCCTCACAAAGGGCTCGTTCAAATGCTCAAGCAGGAGCAGCGTCGCCGTGACAAAAACGCGGAGCGCGAGTGGACCTGGGACGAACCCAAGTTCGACAATCCGTTAGGCAAGCGGCGGCTGAAAATCTTCAATGCGCTGTTTTTGGCGCTCAGCAAACGCGGCCATGACGGTGACGCCTACGAGCACGATGGCGAAATCCATGCGCGAGCAATCATCGGCGACACCCACGTGGGTCTGGACATACAAATAGTCGGCAGCCACCGGACCGTGCGCCATCAGGGCTACCTGCGGCCGGCGCCAGACCTGCCAGCATCAACCCCGCTCGCTCTGCGGGTCGATTCGGGTTTCGACCGCAAGAATACGGTTTCTTGGCAGGATGACGGTGACGCCAAGCTTGAGTCAAAGATCGCTGAGATTGTGGCTTCGATCATCGTGGCGGGCGAGAAGAAGTTCCGACTTAGCCTGCGGGAAGCCGAGGAGCGTGCAGAGCGGGAGCGGATTGAAAAGGAAAAACGCCGCCAGGAACACTTGGCCCAACTCAACCAAAAGCGCCTGCAAAACCTGCGGAACAGCGGAGAGCTACTTCGTCAAGCTGAAGATATTCGCGCGCTTGTTGAGCGCGTCCGTCGCGCGATCGATGAAGGTTCGGCTGATATCGATTCCTCGGTACTGGAAGCATGGCAACGTTGGGCACTCGCAGAGGCAGACAGGATCGATCCAGTGCGGTCTGGTCAAATTTTAACGCATCTCAACGAGCCGTCGCTATAGTAAGTCGACCGACGCCTTTCTGACCGACTGCCCGGCTGTAGACGAACATCGCAGGGAGCGATTTGAAATAGCGAAGTGAAGAGACGCGCGACGCCATGGATCTTACTCTACGAAGTTTGCACCTTAGCATTTTCAAATCGCGCAAATGACGATCGAAGAACGCAAATATCCCGGTGAGCTTGCATCCCCGCAGCAGCTTCACGAGCTGGCGGAAGAATACCGCAAGGCGGCACACTTGCTCCTTCAACAAGGCCGACCCGGCAAACCGTTGACACGCGCGCCGTTCAGATTGTCGGCAATCCATGCGATCGAACTCTATCTGACCGCGCTCTTGCTCCACCGTGGGCACAATCCCAATCAGATCCGCAAAATGCAGCACGACCTGTCGGCGCGTACAGAACACGCGCTGGAATCCGGGCTGCGCCTTCGCACGAAAACCGCCACGCATCTTCAGTCCCTCAGCCATAACCGGGAATATCTCGTCACCCGTTGCGGCCCTGAACTGGCGGCAACCGCCTCGCAGATAAACCGCCTTACCGCCACCCTTGAAGAGGTGGCGGCAAAGGTCACGATATTGATCGCGCTGCGCCCTAGAACGCCGCGGAAATCAAAACTTGCTGCGGACGGCGAGGCTCAAGGCCTGGATTCGGCGGCCTCTCTGTCCGCTTCGGTTGCCAATCCAATGACATGATGCACCAGGAATACGTCGATGTAGTACGCAACCTCGTCGCGTGGCATTGGCAACTTGTCAGGGGTGATCAGATCAGTGAACAGTTGATTGTCGACGTAGTCACCAGCATCCCAAAGGCTTCTGGTTAGCGCCTCGTTGTTCGGTTCGATCCGCTCAAGGACAGCCTCGAACGCTGAGTTGGCGGCATCAATAAGTACAGAGCGATCGGCCCCGCCGACTGGCAGGGACGCAATAACGGCATGGGAATCCATGAAAGAATTTCCTTTTGGAATGGCGGTCTCTTGCCTCAGCATTTTCGGCCGCCATGCCGACGCTGGTTCTCAAAATGGTGGCTGGTCGAGGCGCCAGGCGCCACCTGTGCTCACATGCGCGGCAGCAGGATACGCTGGAATTCAGCAGATGCAATCCCAAGCGGGGTTGCTGTTTGGGCGCGAACGCGATCCCAAACGCTCGGAGACCTCGTCGGCTCTATTGTTGAGCCTGACGCAACAAAGGTCGGAAATGTGCCGGAAGGGTCGTCGCGCCCAATCACAATGGTCAGGCATGCGCAGAGTCTCGACGACTAGCATTGCCCCCCCTCATCCTTGGGCCGCTTGCTGAATAGCGCCTCAGCCACGCCGGGATAGCGTCCAATTCGGCGCATGTGCGAAGCAGTAAGGATCAGCACCACGGTGTCTGCAAGCGCGACTGTTGTCTCGCGGCGGATCCCACCGCTGAAAAACTCAGCCTCCGCGAATCCTTGCCCTACGGTCACGGTCCCGCAATCGCGCCCGTGCTCGTCTTCCCTCCTGAGCGCACCCTTGAGGCAAACAAATGCCGTCTGGTCCACTTCTCCAGCGGTCGTAAGTATGTCCCCGTCGCGTAGGATGAGGACATCAGTATGAAGAATAAGATCGTCATAGAGAAGTGAAGGAAGGCTCCGCTCCCAAGCAGCCAAGCTGGCGGGCGCTACCCCTATCGCCAAAAGGCGGTCATGCGCCGAGCCGCCTACCTCAAGAGCCGACAATGCCCGGTAGTCAGACGCATACCTGGCGAACCAATCCGCGGCTTCTCGATCATGCTCATGTTCCGCGAACAACCGCAGGAGTGGCGACTTGGCTCGCCGCAAATACGACATGTCTCGCACGAGCATTACGATCGGGAGGTGATATCCGAATACCGGGTCGTTGACCCCTTCCGTGAAGCGACGATACCCAAGTCGCTCAAAATATCGAAGCCAAATTGAATTGGTCTCCCCGAAGTTGAACCGCACTCCGCGAGCAAGGGCCAGATCCACGCCGACGTCAATGAACCTGCGGATCGCGCTCGATTTTCGTATTCGGCGGTCGAGCATGAATCGGCTGGTCGTAGCGATCGATACAACGCCAAACCTCTCTGCAAACGGACGCAGTTGCCGCCTTTCGAGAATCTCATCTTGGTTCGGGACATCACCGAGAACCGTGCACCGAAGCGTGCCCAACACTTCCTCGTGTTGGTCAATGATCGCGTATATCGTGCTCCATTGGTCCAAATCGTCGGATATCTCACGACGTTGATGGTCGGCCTCAGGATGCCGGAACCGTAGCTCTTCCACGAACACTTTGTATCGAAAGGCCGCGACTGAGCGAAACTCGGCAGCCGAGCGAACGGTGATCAGGCGGAGCGAGTGGCGTCCCTCATCTGCGGAGGTCTCACATTCGCAAGGTGAGTTCGGTGCACTAGGCATCTTGACCCCACATAATATTCTGCGAGGCTACCATCGCGGCATCGCGCACCTCGTCACCCTCTTGTGGATCATCGGCAAGGCGCAGCAACTCGGGAAGTGCGGCTGCTGCACCAAGGCGATCGAGAGCGACGATCACTGTCAGACGCCGAAGGTCGCTTGGACGTTGGTCACCTTGGCGGCGCGGCCCCTCGGGCGCCGGCCAACCTATCGGCCAATTTTGTAGATCGAGAAGGCGGATTAGTGTTAGCACGCTGTCCGGATCGCCATATTGTCCGAGCGCACGGATCGCTTCGGCGGCTGCAGCCCGGTCGCGTTCGCCATCGAGCCACTGCATGAGAAGGGTTCTGGCAGCTGTCGTTTGTAAAAGACCCAAGCCACGATACGCAAGGATGCGGCCGGAAGGATCCGAAGGATTTCTTTCTGCAAGAAATTGGTTCGCATATTGGAGAAACGCAGGACTACCGAGTGCGGCGAGTGCCAATAGAGAATGTCTAAACACCGCGGCGGGAATGTCGGGATTGACCAAAAGGCTCTCGATCCAGTCCACGAGAACACTGACACGATGCCTCATCGCGAAGCGCAATATCTCCGAAGAAAGCGCAGTGCGCCTATCCACCGCAAGATCGCTAAGGAGAACTCGACCTACGGCTTCGGCACTTTGAGCGGTCGTTACGCTGAGGATCGCACGAAGAGACTCTTTCCAAGCCCCCGTCACGGTCACGGCTCGCAGCAGGGGAATGGTGCTCTCTGAATCAAGTTTAACTAGCGTCGCGACCGCCGCCGCGCGGCTCGCGCCGAAGGTATCGCCGCTACTCGCAATCTGCTGCAGCCTTGAGAATAGACTTGGATCAAGGAAACAGCGATGCATGCTCAGCAGACGTGCGCGCTTACTGTCATCCGCAGCCGCATCTAAGGTGTCACGGAATAGGTTCAGGTCGAGTTCGGTCTCGCCGCGATTGTAGTGAAACACGAAGCAATTCTGCAACGTCGGATCATCCCGCCTGAAGGCGTACTCAAAAACCTGCTCGACCAGCCGACTATCCTGGAAGCTGCCTAGAACAGCCATGGTGAGGTTAAGCTGGTCGCTATTGACCGCGGCCTCCATGTTCAACTTTAACTCGCTCTTTGCCCCAACAGGCTGTAGGTCGATCAAAGCCCGAGCTGCCGCGCTACGCAGATAGCAAGAAGGTGACGAGAGCATCTTGACGATATGTGTAGCCGGAAACCCTGCTTGCGCCGTCGCTTCGATGACTGATCCCATCGTGCTCAGCACGGTATCCGATATTGGCGCCGAGGCGAACTGATCCCAAATCGCCCGCAGATTCTGGCCAGAGAACCGGTCGCCACACAATCCAAAAAGACGCACCACTGTTGGTAGACTCATGGGCTGCTCGACTTTTGGATTAGGGGAAAGAGAGCTCCCAAACGAGACGACCTCCTCCATCAAACCTTCGTGCGTGCGACACAATGCAGCCAATGCCTCGTCAACCTCAAAGGCTTGATTTGGCCTTTGACGGCCCGACCGAGCCGTCACCAACGCGTGGGCCAACTGCTGCAGCATCACATTTGGAAGGGCGGGACAATCACTTGCCGCGCGGGCAGCCAGAAGCAGCCTTGCCAAAATCGCTTTGTTCTCGGCGCCGCCCCAAATCATGCCGATTTGCTGCGCCGCGACATCCCGAGGGAGTAGACCGCACACGAGCCTGATCACCTCTTCCCACCGCGGCACGAGCAGCATTTGCTCAAAGATGGCCGTGTACCGCCCTGTCTCGACCACTGCGACTGCGGTCAAGTATTCTTGGAAGGTTAAGTGCAGAAATCGATAGTGACCGACACCCTGTCGCACTAGGATTCCGTCGACTTCGACAAGTTCATGGATCACATCGTCCGATTCAATACTTGATCGGCTACCCGAGAAGAAGTTCTCAATTTGAAGCAGCAGTTCAGCTTCTGAGAGTACCTCCCGCGAGTCGAGGAAATTATCGACCGCCAAGCGCTTTAGGAGGCGCAGCTTGACTCCCGGCGTAAGTTTGGCCTGAGAGGAGGTCCTCCGGCGGTGCAGCAGTGCACTGATCGACTTCTCGTAGAGCGCTGTTCTTGCCACTGGAAGCATGAACGATGGTTCGTTCTCGGCAACGACGGCCATAAGCGACAGGAGCAACGGATTGCGTGCAAAGCCCAGAACCCCTCTATGGGCGTTGATTTGTTGTTCGAGGCTGGATGCTCGCTCTGGAAGAGAGGCAAACCATTGTGAGAGGAAGCGTCGCTGCTGCGCCACGCTGAAGCCGATGCACTCGAATTGGCGGAAATCACTAGGAAACAGACCGCGAGGGAGCGAGACGGTGCGACAGGTGATGAATACTTGGTTTCCAAAAGACGCGAGCCGTTTGAGCTCGTCTACGAGCAACGCATGATGTGCGCGCGACAGTTCGTCGAGGCCATCCAGCAAGAGAACCGCGTTCCCACCTTCCAAAGCCTTTAGGAGGAATTCAGCGACCCCGGAATGGGCAATCTTGACCCACGCCTCAATGCATCCCAGTCCTACTACAAGGCTCGCCAGGGGAATGATGAGCGGCGTACGCTCGCGCAAAAGCTCACCCTTGGATATCCGGCGAACGATATGTCGCAAAAGTGTCGTCTTGCCACATCCTGGTTCCCCAACGATAATCGCCTTTTGTTGGGCTAAGACCTCCAGCATCGCTACCGTCTGCTCTCCCCGCGCGGCTTGCGGTCCTCCACGATCCCTTCGTACAGACCTAATCGAGACCCCACCAGCCGTCACCACTCCGATCTCTCCCCCCGTTCCGACGGTAAAACGCTGCCCGGCCGCTCCGCCGTTTTTCATCGTGAGAGATACGAAGATGTCCTCAACCCGCACAGCCCGATTCAGGTCTGCCAGTGCTACGAACTCGTGTTCGGCGGAAAGGCCCCTGAAATACCGCTCTAAGGCGGACTGATGTCGCGCGTCCGTCGCATTGTGACGGAAGTTCGGGAGTATCGTAGAGATTGCCTCAATCGGTACTGCGTAGCCTCCGCCTTCGGGTCGGCTCCGCTTGACAACGCCAACGACTCCACCCTCCGAGATCGAGTATAGAGGCGCCCCACTAAGACCCGACGTGATCAGGGCGTCAACGATCTGAAGGAGTTCCTGACCCGACTCTATCTCGTGCGTGGCACCAGCCAGTGTCCCAAATGCGGGGTAACCGCTGTAGCCGCGGTCGACGAATTGAAAACCAACCGAGAAAACCGGGCCAGTTGCTAGTTTCGCAGGCACCGTGCCCATTATAGGGTGGTCGGTTACGCCCACACTTAGGATGGCCAAGTCTGGCCCGCGGTCGTCAGAGGGATATCGAATTTCCGTGACATCGATGGCCCCATTTCTCCAGAGGACGTTGACCTCTTTGGCCGGCGTCTCTCCCACCACGTGCCGGCAGGTCAGGAGGGTTCCTGGCCCTACAAAGAACGCGGTCCCAATTGAATCTCCGGCACGCACCATCACGACGGAGTCGCGGAGACGCGCCGCATCCGCTCGGCTGAGCTCCGAGCTAGCGGACATGCCACACCACACGGAAGCCGTCGTCGCCGCCGCCTTGGTTTATTTGGTTCGTCCAGTCTCGGCATGCGATCCGCACAATCTCCTTGGTGCAGAAGGCTGATCCTCCCTTCACAACCCTCTGCCGTGCCGGTGTGAAATTTGCTGGCGCGAATGTCTCAGCGCTTGCGTGATTGTCCGCATGGTGGTGATCGATACACCATTCCCAAACGAGACCGGACATATGGGCGACCCCGAAAGGAGAACAGCCCGATGCAAAATCATCTACGCTGCAAAAATCGTTGTTACCCAACTCGGCGCAGCAACATCTGCTGGGATCGAAGACATCGCCCCACGGCCATATGCGCGCGTCCCCGCCACGGGCTGCCTTTTCCCATTCCGCCTCTGTCGGCAGCCCTATCGCTTTGTCGTGCTCCTCACCCAGCCAGGCGCTATAGGCTGCGGCGATATCCCACGAGACGTGCGTAGCCGGAAACCGGCGATGCTCAGCGCGCTCGTCTTCTCTCAAGCGGCGCCACCAGGCGGACCACTCAGGGTGCGGTTCCCATCCGGTTGCTGCATAGAACGCTGCTATCTGCTCGTTGGTCGTCGGAAATTTGGAAATTAGGAATGTGGGAATGAAGACTTCCCGTAGTGGTCGTTCCTTCTCGCCAGCATAGGGGTCCGTGTCATCGCTACCGAGACACGAAAAGCCCGCGGGAATCTCAATCCATTGGTGTCCGCAAACCGGCGGAGACAGAGCTTGCTCAGTCATCATCGCAGTTCTGCTGCTTCCTGGCGCAATCCCGCGAGCAGCCGCCTCGTAGCGTCCTCGGCGGTCCTGCAAACGATCTTTCTATTAGACGTCCTGACAAAGGCTATCGGGTCGCCCCATTCAACCAGCACCCTCACCCCTTGCGATGCGAGGAACCTAACAAGGTGCAACAAGAATGGAGTGGGGTCGTCGCGCTCCCACACAGCTACGCGCTCGCCTTGACCAGCGTACGTGATCGCAAGGGGCTGTACCCATACCGCTTCAATTGCCCCGTTCAGCGCAAGGACGTCTCGCGCCGATTCAACTAGGGCCGGCCTAAATGGGAGCACCACCGTACCGTCCGTGGAAGTTCCTTCTGGAAATATCACCACAGGGTAGCCGGCGCGTATGCGCGAGGCGATGTCCCTTCGGGCCGCCTGGACCGTGATGTGGCGGTCCCGGTTCACGAATACAGATCTCTGCAGGCGCGCGAGCGAGCCTATAATAGGCCACGCGCCGACTTCCTGCTTTGCTACGAAGGCGACTGGCACAATGCTCGCGATGGCTATAACGTCAATCCAAGAAGCGTGATTTGCGAGCACGACTAGGGGCGCCTGCCCCGGCGTCCCCTTGGTAGTCAGTCGAATTCCGAGTAGTAAAGCCAAGAATTGATGGTAGCATTTGCTCATCCAGCGCGCTGCCCCTTCTGCCCGCATCGCTAGCATCACCCCTTGAACCGGTATCAGTACCAGCGTGAGCACGCCGAACAGCGCAAGTTTCGCGACGACTTTGACGGATCGGGTAATCGGTCCCATCGCTCGCCTCACGGTGGCGGCCGGGCTTACGACGGGTAGAGTTTCAGTGAGCCAAAGGGCGGTAATTGGTCGGTACCGGCCTTCGCACTAACCTCAGCTTCACCCAATATGCCCTGCAATGACTGTTCAACCTCGCCCACGAGGCGTTTGGCATCCTTTGGTGTCAAGTCTGAGCACATTGTCGCCGCAATCTTAAAATCCTGGAGCGTTGACCGCACGCGTTCTCGCGATCGCTCACGCATTGCCCCCTCAATGTGCTGATACGCTGATCTAAGCTCCTCGATTTCTCCCCAACGATCCTGCCTTGATGTCGATTCGACAGTGTAGACAAGATAGGCGTGATCCTTGAATTCTATGCCGTTGAGCAGGAGTTTGCCGTCGGCCTCATCGAGCTCAAGCTTTGCTCCGGCGACCTCTGCCTTGGGGGCAGCAATCACAGCATAATGGCCTGGCACGGGTACGCCAGTGCGGTCCATTCCGATCTCCAGTCGCACTGAACCCACCTTTGCGGCCAGCGCACTAACCGCACCGCTGATGATGTCGACGAACGGAGCGGCAGCCGATGAGAGGGCCACTCCGGCTCTATCCGACAGCGCCGTTATCGTCTGAAGAAACGGGCCAGCCAGTTCCTGCTCGACCACTGAGAAAAGTCCGATCTGCAACCGAAGATCGCCGCCATCCCATGGCGTCGGACCGACTACTTGTCGATCAATCGAAATGACACGCGACACATTTCGGGGATCAAGCGTCGATAGAGCTGCTGGTGTGGTGGCGCTCACAAACTCCGCCGCGGCACGACCGCGGCGAGCAACATTGGCAAACGAGTGTACGACGCCGTAGTAGCGGCTAGTGAATTCTCGGCTGTTTGGGAGGCGAAGGCACTTCACCTTAATGGACAAGTAGCTATCGCCCGCCACAAGCGAAGTCGGAGTTTGGGTATTACCCCGCTGTGTAAGTGCAGATGTGACGGTGAAGTCTATCGTCCGTTCTCGTCGCACATCGTCGATTGCCCTACCGAGCCATTCTGCGAACGCCATCCTCTCCCTCCCGATTTGGACGTTGCTTGTTATACACGATCTATCGTGCGACGGTAGTGATGTTGGTCGAGTGGGCGGGCCTTACGTACGTCAATATCTCAATGGGACTTGTAATATCTAAGTGCAATGTAGGTTGTGCGCCCTGCCATTTCGATATGCCTATTTGTGGAGATCGCCATGGTGGACGAAACGGCCCAACCGATATCATTCGTGGGGGACACGGTTAGGCCCCTCAAGTGCGGGAAGGAGGCCCGGCCAGGGATGGTGCATTCAGGCTTTTGCTACTTGAAAGGCGATGAGTTTATTCTAACCAACGAGGAGAAGGCCGAACTCGCAAAGGTTCAGGACCATTTCGCTGTCCTTCCACGGGACCCCTACGGTCAAGCATCAAATCGCTACCGACAGTTCAGCCGGTATCTGCTTATCCCGTTCGCGGGGTTATTAATCCCACGCCCTGAACGCACGCCAACTTATCGTCAACACGCGGCCTTTAACGATGAGGCGCCCGACCTGGCGCGTCAGTTTGAGGCCATCCCTGGACGCTTCCTTTCCAGCGATCTCATTCGTGCACTGATTGTGCACGACTTTCAGAATTCGCCCTTCGATGAGCACTCTCTCTCGTTACCCTTTGAAGTAGGTCTCCACTTTATCCGGCTTCAGGCTGAGCCGGACAAGCCTGGAATAGCGGTTCCCAATCGGCTGCATAAGGATGGCGAGCCGTTCACGTGGATCCACCTAATCAACCGAAGCGGTGTCACTGGCGGTGAAAACATCGTCACGGACAACGAACAAGCGAATGTCCTCTGCGAAGCTATACTCAACTCCCCTCTCGACACCATCGGCATCGTTGACGACCAAGTTTGGCACCAAGTGAAGCCGGTTTATGCCGAAGCTCACGTAAGAATGGGATTTCGGGACGTGGTCTTGGTTGACTTCACCCCGATGGTCGCCAAACCCTTGGAGCCCAGGCTTGAACCCTGACCCTCGATAGGCCTCGATCCCGTCCGGTTCATTGAACTGGCTCTTGCGCTGTAGATCCGCCGAAGGCAACGAAAGACCCCGCCCCGAACGCGCGCCAATCAAGGTAACCGGACAAAATGAGATACTCTCTAGAGACGCTATGTGTTCACAGCGGTACGATTGACGACCGTTTGACGTGGGGCACTCGATCGCCTCTCTTTCCGTCCAACTCCCACAAGCATCTCGTGGCGCAAGAAGACCTTTACCCAAGGCACTCGAACGTCGCCAATCAGAGAGCGGTGGCAGAGAAGCTTCGCGATTTGGAGCAGGGTGAGAAGGCGCTAGTATTCAGCTCGGGGATGGCAGCCATCTCAACCGCGCTGCTTTCGCACTTGCGCCATGGCGATCACCTAATAATGCAGAAAGGGATATATTCGGGTACGTTTAGATTCGCAGCAAATCACCTTCCCAAAATCGGGGTAGAGGTGTCTCTCGTTGCGGGATCAAAGCGTGATGACTTTCTTTCGCAGATGCGGCCGAACACTCGCGCCATCTATATCGAGACTCCAACAAACCCTTTGCTCGAGGTCCTTGACATCGAGATGATCGCCGAAGTAGCAGCCCTGCACGGGCTCACTACTTTCATAGACAATACCATCGCAACTCCCATCAATCAGACACCAATTAGGTACGGGATAGATATCGTTCTTCACAGCGCGACGAAATTCCTCGGCGGCCACGGCGACATAACGGCCGGTGTTGCGATAGGATCTGAGAGCCACATCTTGCCGATGATTGAGTATGTCAACGACTTCGGGGGGTGTCTCAATCCACAGACGTGCCATCTGCTTGAGCGCAGTCTGCTCACGCTGGCAATCAGGATGGCTAAGGTCAACGAAAACGCGATGAAACTGGCGGTTCTTCTCAACGAACACCCCAGCGTGACGGCAGTCCACTATCCGGGCCTCACAAGCCACCCAAGCCATGAGGTGGCGAAACGTCAAATGGCAGGTTTCGGGGGGGTGTTAAGCTTTGAACTTGATCCAAGAATCGATGTGACCGCCTTTCAAAACAGGCTCAAGTTAGTTGTCCCTGCCAACAGCATGGGAGAGGCAACGACTACCCTTAACTCGCCATTTCAAGCTTCGACTTCTTTCAGGAGCTTGGTCGCCGAGCAACGGCGAAACGTTGACGTTTCTCATCAACTCATTCGAATGTCCGCCGGCATCGAAGGATTTGATGATTTGTCGCTGGATTTGCTTCAAGCCCTAGCGCCATGAGGATATGATTTCTTTCACCGGCGAAAACGTCAGGCGCTGGATGCTTAGCCACAGCTCAATCAAGCACATAGAGACCGCGTACAACATCACAGCGAATTGGGTGGAGTCACTTGGCGCAGGCTCGGGAAATTCAAACTACCTAATTCGCTCCGATCGAGGCAATTTTGTCCTCTGCGTGATTGAGGAGCAATCGCTGGAGGAAGTTGGCCGAATGGTCAGCACGCTCGAGTGGTTGAGAGCCAACGGGTATTTCACCTCGGGTCTCGTCTATGCACCTGGGAACGAGCGCATTCTGGTACTCGATCAAAAGCCTGCGTTTTTGCGCGAGTTTCTAGAGGGAAAAGTCGTGTGGAATTTGAGCAGTGGGCAGCTGAACCAAATTGGCAGATCAATCGCGTCTCTTCACCAATTGCCCTGTCCGGGCTTTCTGCCCACCAGCATCTACTATGAGCACTATCAGTTCTCCAACGCTCTTGGTCTTGGAGTTGATGCCGATTACGAGGGCTGGACCAAAGCCTCTCTGGATCGCATTCAAGCACAGTCTTATGCGGGCCTGCCACGCGGTCTGATCCACGGAGATGTCTTCTGCGACAACGTTCTCTTCGACGGCGAAAGGCTAGTTGCCATCATCGATTTCGAACTGGCGTGCAATTACTATTACGTGTTCGATCTAGCAATGGCCGCAGTCGGTGTGTGCCGAGTGGACGGCGCAATCGAGATGTCCAAGGTCAGGAGTTTGGTAGCGGGGTACGAATCCCGCCGGCAGCTGTTGGCGACTGAAAGGGGCGCCCTTCAGACGTTCACCGAGTACGCGGCGATTAGAACGTCTCTATGGCGCTTTTGGCGATATCGCCATTACGATCCTGGATCGCCTAAAGAGAATTCGTTCCAGGAGATGGTGCGTGTAGCACGGCATGTTCGGTCTATTGATCAGGACGAGTTCGGCGCGCTCATCTGGGCCGATTTATGACGGCGATCCGTATGCTGTGGATGAAGGGCCCATAGGCTACATATTGACGAATAGCCGAACATGAACTGGCTCACGCATGCGCGCGCTGTGGTTTCCAAAATCGCCGCTTGCGTCCTCTTGGCGTCGCCGCCCAATTTCCGGTCTTTGCTATCCGTCAAGCTGAACTCGAGCCGCATCGAGGATATACTGGTACACTGCCTCCTTCAGTAGGCTGTGGAGTGGCCACCCGCAAGGCTGCTGATGACAATCCCCTCAGATGGCGCCACGATCCGTGGGGCGGCTACTTAAGCCTAGCGATCAACTTGTCTGGTAGCCTGCAAGCTTCAGTCATGCCGCCATACCATACACTTAGCGGCGTGGCTGGATCGTTGCTGGTCTCGAAATCTGCAGCGTCGATCAATGCGTCGACCTCACCTGGCACGCTGTGCCCCAACCAACGCATCGAGTGCAAGTCGGTCTGAAAAGTATGCACCACGGCAGTTGCCAAAGCCTGGTCTTCGAACCCGCCCAAAGTCGACGAACCGCGTTTGGCGTAGTCGAGTATTACCACCGGTCGCCGGCGCGCATCGCGAAACCTTTCGAAGGCAACATTGAGATGTTGATCACCGAAACCGTAGCCCGCAAGCAACAGCGCATCACAGCTTGCAACAAGCCGATCCAATTCCGCATAGTAGCTTCTAAAGGGTCTGCGAACGAGCTGCATGGATTTGCCATAGCCGGCGACGATCGCCGATGTAGGAAATTCCGTCCCCTCTGGATTGGGATGCCTGCTTCGACCAGACGAATTTTGTGCGAATGAAGCATCGATATCGGGCTGCCAGAATATTTCATGCATGTCCGCCTTGCTCGGGGTTGGCATGTCGAAATGCACCGACCCATGCAGGTGGAGCATGCAAGGCCAATCCACTCGGAAGAAAAGGCGTTCGTCCTGGAATCTGCCAGTACGCGGGTCGAAGCCAATTTCGATGTTTGGCAGAGCGCGGTACAGAACATTGTCATAGTTCAGAGTGACAACAGCAACGTCGAATGTCTTTTGGAGTTCAGAGACAAAGGACTGAAGCTCGCCGAATTGCGCCGACCGGTCCCGTTCTGCGATTCTGCACCGTTCACGAACGTCCGCCAGGATGGCGTCGACTGCAAAACTTCCCAGATTGTAGAGCTCAAAGCGGTCCACGGATTTGGGCTCGCGATCAAAGAACCTGAAGTCCGGCAGCTTCTTTGTTTTGACGAGAGCTCCTAGCCCCGAAGCGGATGCGCTGGCCGATAGCAATCCCGACGCGGCAAAGACTGCGTAGAGAACATCTTCAAAGTTCGGATCTCGACGTAGATATGACGGAACGTTATTCCAATGACGTCGGATCGATGATTCTACAAAACCGTACAGGTTTGCATTCGGACGGTTTGCAAGGGGAAACACCTTCTGCATTTCGGCCTTAATGACCTCGCCGACTTGCCAAACAGAAGGCATGCCGAAATCGATGGTGGATCCGGCCCCCGTCACGATGAGGATTTTTCGTTTCGTCATGGTGCCCCTTTTGGTTGAATGTTGCGTATTCACGCACCGAGGCAATTGCCGCGTCAAGGTCAGCGCGCTCGGCCTGATCTTGGTCGACCGACTCGAATGGCGTCGGAAGCCGGCAGATTGCGGACACACTGGCGACCGACCTCGCAGGATAGGTCAGCGCCGCTATTCAACAGGCGTCCCAAGAGACTTGTCGGGTCACGATGTCGCAAGACCGAAAATGGAAGAGAAGTAGAATTTTCGTGTGCAGGTTTTGCACACGATCTCCCATAACTATTTGATTTCTTTACTTATATACCCCGTCCATCATGTTGAAATTCTTAGGTGCGGACATCGTCGGCTGGGCCGTTCTTTTCAATGAGGAAATGCGACATCGATTGCATCCCGACGCCTCTCTCGATGAGCGTTATTCCCGACGTATCCTGACAAAACCTGCTCAGGTCGCCAGCCATATCTTTTTGCAAGCTCTTTGAAACCGCCACCACCTACAGAGTTCGCTACTCCTGTAGCGATTGCGAGGCTTCTGCTGTTTGTCCAGCCATGTTCCAAGGCCAGTTCAATTGTGGGCCTCATTTGGGCGAGCCATGCCTGGTTCTGGATATCGCGAGACTCGGGACTGCGAACGAATCGAATCATGCCCTGGCGCCACCACTTTTGGGAGTAACATCCCCATCCAGTATCATTCCCTCTGTGCTTCCCGGGCCTGCATTTGCTGGAGAAGTTATCGACCATATCCTCTCTTGATCGCCCAAAGTATTTTTGCGTGTCCATGAGTTTGTAGAGGCTAGCCAGACCCCCTACTGCGAAATTAGCGATGCCGACGGTACCGCCGTCTAGCGCAAAAACTTGCGTGTAGGTTTTCGACTTCCCGTTACGGGCCAGAACCTTCCATAGAATTTCCTGCGGAACGCTCGACTGGGCGAAATCTGCATAGCTGTCGAATGTTTCTCCAGCTGCCTCAGTCGGAAGCCAAGCTTGGGCGAGAAGCGCTGACGCGATTATGCCTGTGCGCATCGAAACTACGCGCAATCCGCCATACCAGTCACACATTTGGCTATCCTCCTATTCCGGCGCTATTTGAACCATGGCCATGCTTCTGGGCCAAGGGTTTTTGTCCAAGTGAACGCCAATATGTGCTTCTCTCAGACGCCATTCGCACCTTGTCATTAGCTACCGCTACGTGCGACTATCTCTATTCCAGGTTTTATGGGCCGAGATCGCAAGCACAACTGTGATATTTTGCGTTTCGACAAGTGCGATGGCGTTGTAATTTTTACCGATCTGGTGGGGACGGATGTCCGATGAGTACCTTTGATCGCTCGTATTCGGATGCAAGACTGTTACTCGCTAGGGCCGTTCGGAACGGTGTAGCTGTCCCGCAACCATTGCTTGATCAGCTCGTTGCTCTTTCTGGGAAGGGCGCGGATGTTACTCTTGGCGACGAATTGAAGTTCGAATCAAGTATTGGTGAACTGATGCGCATAAATAAATTTGCATCAGAGAGTAACTTGAGCGCATTGCGAAGCGAGGAACGGCGTCGAGCGTTCTACGAGCGCATGAGATTGCCGTCCGCAGCGGCGGCTTTAAGTATCTTTTCTTTTTTGCTGATCTTGCTCATTATCCGCATTACGACAGATTTTAATAAGCTGACGTTAGCCGTCTCTGATATTAAGGAAGCGACATCTAGCGACTATTTCGACGGCATCGAGAATACAAGGGTCTTGTTGGAATCTGCGATCGATCAAAAAGGCAATTGGCAACTAACCCCTGAAGCACGGAACGCATTGAAAACGGCTCGCGATCTTGACGGTCGCCTTGTGGCTTCGGTTTCATCCATCAATGAATTCTGCCTCTATTCGCAACAGGGGCGCAATTGGTGGAGCTGGGTGGTATCAGACCTGAACTCCCTTTGCTCAACGACCGTCCAACAGGCTGAGCCTCAATCTCCCGCCGAAAGTGCCATCCCGAGCGAGGTCGCAGACCCAAATGTCACATCGAGTTGGCGAACCTCTACCGAGATGGCGTTGCCTTCCGCAATGGCTGTTGTCGCTACGCTAACTGAAGCAGAGGAAGTTGCGGTCGCACCACCGCCTCCGGCACAGCCGCCTCCTACTACTAGCTCGCAACAATATGCCCCACCGCAAGCCACCGCGGCTCGACGCATGATGGATAACATCTCGGACTTCGCCAACACTCTCGGGCTGACGTTCAACAGTGCGGAGACCAATACCTCGCTTTACCGAATTTGGCGTTGGGCTGAAAACACAAAGTCCATCTTGGGTGGATCGATTTTGCCGTTGCTCTATGGCATCTTGGGCTCTGCCGTGTATCTGCTTAGAACCCGGTTCTCGTCGGATCAAGCAAAGACTATGCAGCTATCGCAGGCTGGCGGCGCCTTCCTTCGCTTGGGTCTCGGCGGAATATCGGGCTTGGCGATCGGCTGGTTTTGGACCCCGACTGGGGCGGATGGAGTTGAGCGAGTAGCCAACCTTACACCCACGCCATTCGCTATCGCCTTCCTGGCCGGCTACAGCATCGACCTGCTTTTTTCGATCCTGGACCGCCTGATTTCAGCGATCAATCCTAGACCTGAAAGACCCATCGAAGGCCAGAGTAGTGTCAGGCCCAACCCCTGACACTTGAGCGCCCAAGAGCTTGTAGGAATACGACATGCGCTACATTGTCCAAACAGTCGTGCTCGCCTTGTTGGTTTCGGCGGCGCGGGCAGAGGATCAACCGCAAGCGATCCGCTTGGGGCCTTTCCTTCGCACTGAGGTGGTCAATGGCGTAGATGTCATTGTTCCGTACAGAGCGACGGTCAATCAAGTTGCGGCGTTGGACAAGATCCAGATCGACGTCACGATAGTTTCTGACTTGGACGACGTTGCTGCCAAGACAGATAGGATCCTGGCTATCCCCCTCCCACGCGACAATTGTCGCTCCTACAGCGGTAACAATCCGGTCGTATCGCTCGACAGGTCAAGCCTAAGCTATCAATCAGGACAGGCGCTGTTGGCGCTAGGAGGAACTGTTGTTCTTTGGGCCTGCATCGAGAACCCAGTGCACAAGACAAAGGTAGACATGCAGATCAAAGACATAGGATTCGGCATAAAAACCAAGGTTCCGGTTGTTGTCGACATGGGGCCTGGTGATCCAATAAAGACAATCATTGGCTCTCAACCTTTCGATGCGTCGCTTCCGATCAATCTCACCACTGATGGCGAACAAGCCATCCAGCTCGAGTTGGGGTCGCCAACCATCAATCTTGAGGGTCAATATGCTTCGATCTCGAATGGCGTACTTTCCTTGGCGGGTATCGACATCAATGCGAAGGCCGCGGACGCGCTGCGACATGCGATTGATCCTGATGGGCTTCGTCGAAGGCTTCCGTCCGTGGCGGGCTTAGACCTTAAGCTGTCTGGGGCGCAGTTCGTTCAAATAGACGAGCATCTTGGGGCGCAGATCAAGTTCTCTGCAGCGGTGTCCGAAGCGAACGGGCTTCGACTATTCCAGGCTCTTCTGGCCTCGTTTCAAGAGGGTCTTCCAAACTGACTGATCGAGGACAGAGTGCAGCCACAACAACAAGGACGATTGAATGTCAGGTAAGGCGCGGGCAGGCGTCATCGCTCTCCCCGTTATCGGAGCGCTCTTTGGCTCCCAGGCCTTCCAACTGGGACAGATCGTTTTGCGCGGTTTCAATCTTTTGGCTGGGAATGATCGGAACCCTGCGTCGGAAGTTCAAGCAGGACTGCTAGCGATAGGGATTGGGCTCCTGGTTGTCGTGGCCGCAACTTCGGCGCTTTCGAAGCAAGACGGTGAAGCTGACGATCACTTGATTGCAACGATTGTTACCACGGTAGTGGCAGGTGCATTCTCGATCCTCAAGGAAACGCAAGACCCTACCCTTACCGGATCGGCCTGGATGTATGCAATCTTCGTAGCGGCCGTTGCTGTTTGTCGTGCCGACTTTCGCACTCCCAGGCAGTTCAATGAAATCGGCTTCGGCCTTGTATGCCCGTGCAGCAACGGCTGCTTTGACGGGCCTGTTGTTCGGAGCGATTATCCAGGCCATTGTCGCGCTACTTCCGAAAGTCTGGTTCCCGTCGGGGACCGTCCTCGACGGCCAGCAGGCGGCCTTCTTTCAAATCGCGCCCACAGGCATTGGATTGTTGCTGCCAGCGTGGTCGATCGTCACCTTTGATCCTTTACTGAGGCATCGGACTTGGAAATCCGCTCTCCCATACAGACACACATGGTGGATAGCGTGTTATGTCGGATCGGCCGTTGTGCTTGCCTGGCTGTATGGACTTACACCTGACCACTCTTCCCCGGTAGCGCTTTTGCTCGTGCTACCCTCGATGACGGCCGTGGGCATATTCCTCATTTTCAGGAGAACCAGGCACGACGGTGGGCGACCAGTCGACCCAATTGTGCCTGAAAGCTGGCTAGGGAAGCTATCCCACCGCGCAAAGCTGTCTTTTGATAGGCTATGGCCGGCCATGATACTGGCTGGCATTCTCGGCGCGATGACATCGTCGCTGGCGCTGCAGCTGCTTTTGAATAACTCAGACAAGCCGCTTCCGGTGATCACGATTCTGGCGTTTGTCGTTTCTCACGTTGCTGCGGCGGCAAGCGCGGTATTCGCATTTGGCGTGGCAGACGAAATTGCTGCATCGGCGTCGCCGGCCTAATTGGTCGCTTACTTCCGCGATTTAGGTTCGCCGGATCAGCATCGTTTTCTTGTCGGTATAAGCAGCCTGACCGATGAGCGCTGATGATAGCCTTTGTGCAAGCTTTGGCAAACGCCATCGGCTGCAGCTCTCGAAATTAGGTCACTGCAATCGTCTGGCTCGCCGTAATTGTCTTGCCGGCTGCGTCGGCCAAGCTAACAGACCAAACGCCGGCGGGGGCGTCCGTCCCCACTTTCACATCACAAGTCACGGCAGCAGGTGTCGCAGTGACGCCGGAAGCCCTGATCACGTTAGTCCCGTTCACAAGGCTCACGCTCTGAACGCCCCCTAAATTTTGACCAAAGATGAGCATCGACTTCGCAGTGGTGGATCGCACAATCATGGCAGGAGAAACAGAACTCACATTGGTCTCCGTCCCCGCGGAGGGGGTTCCAAACCCCTTCAAGCCTGACGACTCGGCCGTCCTGGATCCAAAATAGAAGCTTGAAATAGACGCAACGAGCGTTCCTAACATCACAAGAATTTGCTTGGCAAAATCAATGCTCTCAGGACGAACAGACTGTCTCACATAGACAGTGAATCCTTTTTCATCTGATCCAGTGATCCCTACCAACTCACCTGTGGCGAGGCTCTTGATGAAGTTCTCTTTGTCGTTCGTTGAGAGCTCTGAAAACGACTGAATGGGCAACGGAGTAGCCAGCTTCCCATAGAGATAGATAGACAGGATCGCAAAGAGAACCAACAAGCACAGCGCAATGACGGCCCTTACAGACCCTTCTGGCAACGCCAAGGCCTGTGTTTTGTCACCAATGCCCATATAGGAAAATGTAACTGCCACAAGCGCCAGTGACGCTAGTAACACCATGAGTCCGGTTATGGCCAATGCCGGCAATGCGATAGAGTCTGTAACCTTCCATTCGCCAACAATGTAAATTAGAATCATTAGCGCGAAGAAGATGACGAACATTCCGAAACCGATTATTTTCGAGAATCTGCTCATCTATCTCATCCTATTATCATATAGCGCCTAGGATTTTCCGTTTAGCCCGTCCAATCGGCATCACTACCGCGAGTATCCACATGCACAAAGCCTCTGTATACGCCGATGCCTCCTCTAAACATTCCGCTAGCGCGATAAGTTTTAAGCTTCGTGCTCCATGAAATAGGATTCCCGCCATCCATGACAAAATCGATGGCCCTGTATTGCATGTGCTGGCTATGGGCCGCGCTACCCTGAATACAGGAGTTGTACGCCAGGGAGCGATAAATACTTAAAAGATGGACGGGCTGCGCCAGATCGTTTCGCAATTTGTCGACGATAGCGGCGGTCGGCGCTATGTTTGGCCACAGCTCCTCAGGCGGGTAGGTATTCAGGCCATGACACGAGCCGGACTCGTTTTGGGCTCCGAGGAAGAGAAGTTCGTCGGCAGTGATGCTTCTTAGACCCAGTCCGTCGACAAAGCTGACAAACTTTGGGTAGAGCGCCCAGCCAGCATGCGCGCTGTTTCCCACCAGCACTGGCGCCGGAGAGCTACCCTCTACCGCCGGGCCCTCGCTAGCCTCCGCGTCCGGTCCTAAAGTTCCCTCGTTCCACCCTGACGTTCCCGACGAGACAAGGTCGATGATCGAGGATGGCGCGGCTAGATCCGCGGCCGATACCGATCTATCTGCAAAGCCCCAGGCAGCCAAGTCGTAGGCGGAACCATGAACCGTCCCCGTCCCGCCAACGAACGTGCGTTTTCTCTTGAGTACGTCATCCTGCCACCTACCAAGGCTTCCGTTGGCGATAACCTGCGAAAAGCGCTCCCTTAGCGCGGGTCCGGTGAGGCTTGTGGCGCCCGCCGTGCTTAGGAGTTGTGTTTCATTCGCGCTGAGGCTGTTTTGCACCGAAGTATCGTACCAGAACGCCGCATCGAGGTCGGTTCGCGGCTTCCCCATAGGCACAAAGCGATCGAGATCGCCGAGCGCTTTCTCCCAATACACTGACCGAGCTCGTTCCATCTGAGCCCGTCGTGCATGAGGAAAGCTGCCTATTCGAAGAAAGGCCTTTTTCCAGGGTTCTGCCACTTCCATACGATTGGGACCGAACGAAACCGTATTCGCCCACTGCTGTTTCTGTGCGCCTGGAAGGTCGAGGACCGTCATCAATTCCGGATAGAGGGCCCCAAAAGCGATGGCCACGCTACCGGGTTTGAGTGCCTCAATCCTGGTCAGGAGCGCTTTCAATTCACCGTTTACGAGGGTGAATCCAATGAGCCCAAAGGTGAGCCCTTGATCGTCGAAGTTGCCCACTACCCTGTCAAATTTTGTGCCCTCAAAATCGGACGTCACACCAAGGCACAGATCAAAGAGGGAGGGCACAGGACATCCCGTCAGCTTAACCCACTCGCTTTCCGTGACCGCATTTGTCTGGACCAAAGCATTTGCCGCCTGCCAGCGTTGCACGGCTCCCGCCGTAATCCCCCCAAAGTCACCATCGGGTTCTATCGCCTGGCCATTGCGTATCAGTGCGAGCTGAAGGGCTATGACCACAGGACCGTTCACGCGGCGAAGTCCTGACGGCGACAGACTAATCACTGGCCTATCTGGGTTCGCTGGTTGAGGGGTTCCAACTCCGGGGGTGGTTACAATAACGGGCGCCGCGACTGGGCCATTACCGCCAGGTGCTGGCAACGTTCCGCCGGCTGCAGGCGGGTTGGTGTCCGGAAACGGCTGTGGCGGGACAACTTCGCCTGCCGGAACTGAAACACCGCTAACCCGCTGCCGCAAAGCTTTCAGGTCCTCGACCAGGAAGCCAGAAATGTCGTATCGTACGACGGCTATCGCTTTGTCGAGGATGCTTGTGAGGGCACTAACGTTTGCCGCAGCATTCATAACCCCCGCGAGCTCGATCTGCCCTTGCAGGTCAGCCAGATCTTGTAGCGATTTCTGAATGCCTTGCTGGACATCTTGCTTCCCAGCGGCAGCGCTGAAGGCTGCACGAAGCCGCACCCGAGCCTCCTCAATCTGCGCTATTAATTGGTCCACGTACTCCTCCACCAACTGCAACGCACCCGACCAGGTGTTGCTTCTTTCAACCTAGAGGACTCAAGCGCATCATTTCGTCGCCAGCGCAGCCAGATCCCGCCGAGCCGCGAGCGATGCGGCATTCAGTTCATCAGTCGCTATCGTGAGGCCTTCAACAACGGCCACCGGGTTGGCGGGCGCTTCAATCGATTTCTTTGCGGCGTCCAAAGCGTCGATCGCTGCATCAATCAGAATGACCCAGTTGGCTAAGAGCCGCCGGTAGGTCAAAATGTGATCCAGATCTTCCTTGCTTGGCTGACCCGTTGCACTGGCACGAATTCTGTTCAATTCGGGGGCATTGAGTATCAGAAACATATTGCCGGTACTTTGCCGAAGTCCGACCAAAAGGTTGCGCGTCGCAGGGTAAAATGCGATCAGGTATTCACGGAATCTCTGCCTTGATCTCAGTCCCAATCCTGCTCTCAAGAGCGGCCGAACTTGAAGGAATGCCGTTTGGAGACCTGCGGATATGGCGACTCGCTGAGGCAGCGTTGAACTCGTCAAAAAATCGGCGCTTTGAATCGAGTTCGCCAGCGACGCGTTCATTGTGCCGATCTTCGCGGTTAACGCGTCAGCTGTCTGCCCAGAGGAAAGGCCATAAAGCAAATCATTGTAGGCAATAACCGCCTGAAATGCGTTCCGGAACGCCCGCGTGGCGGGCGGATCAACTGTATCCGTGTAGTAACTTGCAAGCTCAGGATCAAACTTGAGGGAAAGCTGCTTTGCCTCAGGCTGCAGGAACAACGCTCGCTCCTGAACGGCGTGTTGATCGAGTATTAAAGTCGACGTTTCAGATAACTTTAGCGTCGCTGCTCGATAGGACTCGAATTCTGCCGTACCTTGGCTACTGACGCAGCCGCTGAGAAGCACTGCGCATAGCACCCAATACGCAGCGGCGCGTAGCCGCAGATAAAACTCGACCCCCATCGTTCCCCCCCACCGGGACGATACGAAATTCGCGTCTTCGCGCGACAATTTTTCACTTTAATCTCTAATTTCGAAACTTGTCCATGAGAAAAACTGGACTTCTTGACGGTGCGATTTCAAATAACCAGCCTTAACGAGACTGCTGACCTTGATAAGCGCGTGGATGACATCGAAAATATCAGCGCGTACAATACCATGCTGGAATTGCTTACTATCTTACACCCTAAGCGCCACACCATCCGGCTCCAACCAGGCAAGACCTTTTGCGGAATTCAGCCACTTGTTGGAACTGTCGGAGGTGGTGTGGTCATCCCCCGCTCGAAAGCAAAGGCATCACGCGATGGGAGGAAGTGAGGGCTGCGCAACTACAGATGCCACTTCATCAAAACAAGCGAGATTGGTGGGTAGGCTCATAGCATTGACCATATCTCTTGGACCGCTGAAATCTCTCGAATTCCACCGTCGGCACCGACGACGGACAGCGCCCGCTTTGCCTGTACGACCTGTCCTCCAGCTAGCAATCCGAAGGCCGGTTTGTGTTCGGTACTTGTATGGACTTCTAATGTTTGCAGAATCCGCAATCGCACGAGTTCCTTGCGTGCTTCAAAGTCGACTGAGTAGACCGTTCGCGCTCGCGACTATGAGGTGAGCGCGCCGGGGTCATGGCTCGAGCAGCATCCATTAGAATGTTGCCAGGCGGCATTCTGCTGGACATGGATACGCACGAGCGCAAGTTCAGGGACTGGCGCTATCCAGCGTCAAAAAATGTCCCTAGCGGCGCCGGACTGCGGTCCCATCGAGCAAACGAAAATGGAAGAGAAGCAGAATTTTTGTGTGCAGTTTTTGCACACAAACTCGCATAACTATTTGGTTTTATTTCTCTATTTGTCCGATCCATCAGCGAACCGAAGTTGACCATAACCTGAGTAGCATCGGCCGGCTGGCCATTAGGGTGTTCGGAACCACGCACGCTGCTCGCGCCAACCTGTCTGCAAAAGTGACAAACATTGCCGCAAAAATGAAAAAAAACGACTCAATGTCATCGGCCTGACCAAGCCTGCTGAGACTGGCCCCTTGTAGCGGCCCAGCACGGCGTTCAGATTTGCGGCGGTCGCCATCGCCAACAGATCCAGTAACCGGCCTCGCTCCTGTTTGATCACCCGCTACAGATCGGCGAGTTCGCTCTGAATATGGTGGCTCCAACGCCCAATGATGTCATTCCAGCATGGCAGGGCGCGATATGCGCCAGGTTCGGTGCTGCTCGTCGTCAGAATAGGGACTCGCCCCGGATTTACACGGCGGTAGGGAAAGATCAGCTACAACCTCGGCGAGCACGTTCCGGGGCAGGAAGATTGCGATGAGACCCTAATCACCTGCTGAAGGGCAAACGGTGGTTTTGCAGTGAAGCTGAGGCTCGGGCTGCGGGATGGCGCCGAGCGAAGCGCTAATGATGGGATACTGCGTTGAGCAGAAGGCTTTACGGACTCGACGCGTTGCGGGGTGTCGCGGCGATTGCTGTCGCGGCACATCATCTTGTGAGCATCTACGGTTTTCCACTGCTACCCTTGGGCCCTTCAATCGCGGTTGATCTGTTCTTCATTCTGTCCGGCTTCGTGATGGCCAGGACTTACGAAGATCGATTGCGCAACGATCTGAGTACCCGCGGCTTCATTACCCTTCGATATCGGCGTCTGTTCCTACCGCTGGCCATTGGCTCGACCATCGGTCTGGCGTCGGTCGTGGCTGTGTATGGACATTATGCGCAGGCCTTTGCGTCCTACGCGCTGGTCCTGTGCTTCCTGCCCTCGATTGGTCCTGCAGCGTTCCCCCTCAACGTGCCGGCCTGGTCGCTGTTCGTCGAGATCGTCTGCAATGCCCTCCACGGCTCGTTCTTCTCGAAACTATCGAATATGCAGCTAAAGGTAGCCGCCGTGGCGAGCATCCTGCTCTTCGTCGCCTGCTCCACGAAAGGTCTCACGCATTGGGGGCCGGGGATCACCGCGATCATATGGCTAATCCCGCGCGAGTTGTCCTGCTACCTCGCGGGCATGTGGACGTTTCGACAGTATGGCGACGCACCGCTAGGAGGTAGACCCATCTTGGCGATCGGCGCTTTCGTGCTCATGCTCTGCCTGGCGTCTATCAATGCCTCACTCGAAATGATGGCGCTTGTTGCCTGCCCCCTCATCATCAGAGCTTCGCTCGGGCTGCCTCGCATGAGGTGGGTTATTTGGGCCGGCGCGCTATCATACCCGCTCTATGCCACACACGTGCCCGTCCTACAGGCATCTCGCGCCATGGGCTTGCACCCGGCCCTCGGCGCCGCTCTGGTGGCTGTCGTGGCCGCCTTCGTCACCGTCGCCTTTGAGATGCGACGGCCGGCCCGGCAGCCAGTTGAAGCTTTTTAACCGCCGTCGGTCAAATTTATTCCAGCCGAATAAAGAAGTGTTGAAGCATACGAACACCAGCGTTTGACGTTGCAGAGCCCGCAACGGACAAGCACCCGCTGCCCGACCTCGTGGGCATTGCTGAGCTTCCAAGCGCCACCGCGCTTCCCTCTTCCTCCAGTGTCGGGCATGACCCAAGTATCGGCATCCAATCGGCGACGATACCTGTTCGCTCAGCGAACAAACGGGCGGCACTGACGCCTTTATGATCTTGTGCAGTCCTTAAATTCTTCAGCGTCTGAACAACGGAATATTCGCCGGTTCTGTCGTATCGCCCCTCGGCATGCATGGCGGAGAATATTGTGGCGAACTGGCTTAAATCCGATCCTATAATGAAGGGCGCGCTGCTGATGCTGGCTATCGCGCTTTGGTGTATTTGGATGGCCATCGCCTCGCTTGATCCGAACTGGCATCCTCATTCCTCGCTAGCGCGTCTGGTGGCGCTTATGCCGCCGATGGCTCGATTTGCTTTTCACGCAGCGTTGGCCCTTTTCTGCGGGCTTGCTGGAATTGGGCTTGCGCGGATCAGGCTTAACATTGATCAAATCGATGTCAGACTGGACGGAATACGCGCAAAGAGCGTGTTAGGATGGCAGGAGGCACGTTGGGCTGACGTTGATCGCATTCTCTATCGCGCCACCTCGCCGTTTCCGGCAATCGCAGTAGTGCGCAAGAACCCCACGTTCATGGACCACCTGTTGCTGAGAAGCAGGTTCGGGGTGTTGCTTCGGCCAGACGCCTACGACCGCGCTCTCCGGCAAATCCCTCCCCAATACACGAAGCTGCTGCACGCCTATCCGTACACGAAGCTGCTGCACGCCTATCCGTCTCTCGTTCGGCCACCCGCAGCCCGGCCAACGGGAAAGGTTCCGGAAACGTTGAAGCACCTTGCGATCGTTATTCCTCTGGCTGTCGGCGGAATTATCCTGCAGCGTTACGATCCTTTTGCGTTCAAGGTTGCCATTTCCCTGCTCGCGAGCGGCTGTTCGGTTTACGCGCTATGGACGTTGCGCAGGCTTTGGCACGATCCTGCGCGCCAAGGAGATGAACGCTGGGTGTTTTACCTGCTTGCTTTATTGCTCACAGGAATGTGCATTGGGATGGCGTATTTTCTCCACCTTTTGTGGATCCGGTAGGCGGACGAGTGTACTCCTGGGAGATGCACCCGCCTCAGCTCGCCGAACGTATCTTTCAATTGACGTGAGGGGCTTATGCCGGTTTCGATGCTTTTCTTCGGCGTGACCTCGGTTGCCATATTAATATATTTCAATCTTATGGATAAAAAGACGAACAAATGGAGACCAGTCGAGAGCAAACGTGATCTATATGCCTATGTGGCGTTTCACGGTGCTATTATTCTCGGAATAGTTGGAACTCTATTTGAATTATTTATCAAAGGGCGATGATAATTGGCCAGGTATATATTCCTATCGCACTTTGGCTTTGTCAACCATAGAATCGCCTTAGCGGGTGTGAAGTTGGGATAGGCGACGTCGGACCGGAGGCTTGAACCCATGGAGGGCATGACCACATCCTTCCCCAGCAGAAGGCCTCTAAGCTGATCGTCGTCACCGCGTTGATCGAGATGAGACCGGCGACCTCCAACCCGTCTACGGGCCAGCCGAGCAGCAAACCGAGGACCGGGCGATAAGGACTGCGAAGGGCTTGGCGGGGAATGCCGGTGTCATTGCTTGGTCGCGTGAGGCCAACCCCGCGCTCGGCGAATATGGGGACCTGAGCCGCAAGGCGCTGGCTTGGATTGGCCCGATGTGGGACGCCAATCGTGACTTCGGCTGGTACGATGATGAGAGCGGAGGCCAGCACCTCGACCACCTCTGTCGCTTCGGGACCGCTAATGCGGCTCCAAAGACGTCTTGGGTCCAACACTATCGGAAGGCCTTTAGGATCAAAACCCAATCGCTCTAAACGACCGAGTTCGACCCTTTGCCGACGATCAACGTCCGGCAATTGGACCAAATTGACACTTCCAATCAGGTACTCAGTAACGTTCGCCAGGTACGGATCGAGATCAGCAAGGGGTCTTGATGAATGAGCAAATTGGGGAAAACCCTACGCACTGTATGGATTGTCGCGCTTTGCGTGGCAGGGATGTTGCTTGGCGGCATGACTGGCTACGAAAACGCCGGATACACTGGGGCCATAGCGCTCGGTTTGGCAGGCTGGATTGTCGGGGCAATCGTCGGCATGGGAGGTCGTGCAGGAGCAAGAGTTTTGATGCGCTTCTTGGTAGCCTGACGACCGCTTTCCACCCTTTGCACACCGGAATCAAACCTGATTAATTGCGAGCGTAGTCGAGACATATCATGTCACCCGAAACAAAAATCATGACCGACACCACGGCCAGCGTGCTTTTGCTCCTTATCCTGTCATGGGCCGCTTACTATTGGATGAAGTCAGGAACGCGTGACGTTATGGCCGCATATAAGCTTGGATATGTCGAGACGAGAATTGGTCCTGTTAATCGCGACCGAAATCCGTTGCATTTTTGGGGACTTATTGGCCTTTATGCGTTCGCTGCGGCGACACTGTTTCTTTGCTTTACTGCGATCATTTTTACGCTGCTACAAGGTTCTGGCCTCGCCGATAACCAAGTTTTGGCGCCAGGAATAGCCATTTTATATTTGACGCTTTTGGCGAGCTTAGGCGCTCGGCTTAGAAGATAGACGAAGCGGAACGCGACACCAGTCGCCTACGGCTTTTTGAACGGTAGCATTCCACCACCCCAACTTGGCCGTTTGCAGCAGCTTGCTTGAGCTGGCCCAGGCGACGCCGTTTCCACCCACTGCTGGTCTGCCCCCTCGCAACCCCCTCAGAACACCCAACGGTTTGACCGTGGAGCGGCTTCACGTCCCTCCCCGGCACAATCCCCTATCCGGGCACTCCCGCCCCTCTACCAATCAAAAATGGAGAACATGCACCACATCGAACTAATCGGATCATACACTTCCGCCGCGACCCTATCCGGCGAGGAAATCAAGATCACCACCCGTAAAGACCCCGTGCCTGTCTTGTGTCGTGAACTGATCAAGCGAGGCGTCGATCCCAACCAGCGTGTCAAAGTCACTCGGGCAGGTCAGCCGGTTTGGAAGACTGATCTAACGGTCGGGTACTGGGCCGGCATCGACATAACCGAAGACGACCGCGAAGGGCTGCGAACGGCAAAGTACCGGCCGTTCCCGAAGGACATTTAAAGCCGAGCGGAGAGAGCAGAGGAGCGCTGCTGAGGTTCTGACTGGCCGTTGTGCCGGCCGGCCTTAGCGGCGTTGGTGGGCGCGACCGCTACGAACCGAGAAACTCATATCGTTCCTTTGTGTCACGCAGCATGCGTACGCTTTCCCACAAGAGCGGCGATTCTGCGACAACTGCTCGGCTAGTTCCTTGCAAGGTCTTTTGGCGTAGTCCCGAGAGACGGCCGTAGGTTCGGCGTACGGGTTGCATGCGGTCAACCGCTATGAAGTCGATTGTCGCCTAGACCGAACAATGGAGTTGGCGCACCTAGCGAATTTGAGACCCGCAGGCGACGCATATGGTCGGTCGAGGCAATGGTGCCGGAAAACCGCCCTCCCCATTTTCGAGCTAGCCTGTCTCGACCGACCTTATGAATTTGGTTGGCAGTAGATCCGATTTCTATCCGGCCATATCCGCTGCTTCTACTCCCTGGTTCAGCGGCTTCCATTTCTTACACACATACCCACTCATAGGCGTGAAACCGCATGATCCACGGTTTGAGAGCGTGCTTGAGTCTGCTCACATGCTACCGACGTCCGACATTGGAGAGCCTGATGGATGACAAGAAGTTTTTGACGGCTGAGGAAGTGTCGGATCGTTATCGCGGCAGCATCTCTCTTGGAACGCTGCGAAATTGGCGAGCCAAGAGGATTGGACCGGCGTACCTCAAGCTTGGCAAAGCAGTGTTGTACCCAATTGAGGAGCTCGAAATGTGGGATCAAAAGAATACAGTGGCGTGCCGAGCGTCAACGCGATCCACCATGGACGCCGGTGAGTGAGCGTGATTGTTGACGGAGGATCATCCATAACGCCCCCAGAAGCCGCTCCCCTTACTCTTGGCGATTGTGATATTTACAATATTTTTCAATAAGATAGCGTGCAGCGCGAGGAAGTTGCACAACGATCCCGCTCGATACCCCACCGGCGTTCTTTGTCATGCTTGAGCACGTTTGAATCATAAAGATTTTCTGACTTGCCAATCTCGGCTATGCAACCGCCTTGGCGTTTTGGTATGCACTCCTGAGAAAGTCCGCGATCCGGGGAGAACCACAATCTTCGGCACCCTGGAATGTCCACATCAACATTTCCAAACTAAGCTGCGCCCCTCGATCGAGCCCGTTCGCCGCCAGGTCAGTTTCTGCTCGCACGCGCTCGCGACGCAGTGGGCCGACCTTCCCCAAGTTTGCGCATGAGGTCGCACGGTCATCGTCGACAAGTCCCTTGCTTTCATGGTCAACTGCGCGATGATCGCCACAGGCGAGGGTGGGGGCGGTGAGGTCAATCACAAGGGTGCTGCATCGGCTTCCGATCCTGCTGCTCGCCCTGTGCTTCGCGTTCCTCTATTGGATTTATCCAGGGCAGCTTGACGACGTTTTGCTGGCGGCTGGTGACGCACCTCTCCGCCTTGTGGCGGCCAGTACCGGCCTTCTGATCACCATCGGCGCAACGCACTACGCGCTGCTGGCCCAGCGCGGTAACACCAGCCGGTTGCCAGATGTCGCCGCGGTGTCCGTTCCGGCCGTCACCGTCTGCCTGTGTTTTGCGAAGGCCGTACCCGGCACCAAGGTCCTTGCCCTTTCCTGTGCGGTAATCGCGATCGCGTCGCTCTGGCTCATGGCCAACCCAATTGCGCGAAGCCCGCGAAGATGGGCCAGGACGGGCTTGATCGCGGTGACGGTTGGCTTTGTCCTGTGCGCCGTCTTGACGGCAATTTACCCCGTAGGCTTTACGAGGGCGGTCGGATCGCTGCCGCTTCTGGTGTTCGCCCTTGGATCATACACGGTGGCCGCCGCGGCGCTTGCCCTGAGACCCCGGTTTGCCATGATAGCCGCCTCGATCGCGGTTTTTAGCCTATGGCTGGATCCCGCGCGGAGCCTCGTCCGCCAGGTTCCCCATGGCGAGAATATTCAACCGCACTTGGACCAGGCCTTGAAAGAGTGGCTTGAATCACGCCCCGATCTCGCAGCCTACAAGACAGCGAGAAAGCCTTACCCGGTAATCGTAACGTCAGCCGAAGGCGGGGGCATCATCGCGGCCGCCCATGCCTATACGGTCCTGACCGGGCTTGAGAACCTCTGCCCCAGCTTTGCTCAGCACGTCTTCGCCAGTGTCGGCGTCTCGGGCGGCAGTCTGGGCAACTCCCTCTTCGCCGCCAAGTACCGGGGTGAGCACGCGCGGGTGGATGTCCAACCCTGCCGGCCCGTTCCCAACTGGGATGAGGCGCGATTTGATGCCGGTGACTATCTCGCGCCGGTTCTCGGAACCTTCCTTTATGTCGACATCCCGAATGCCCTAATGCCCGGCAAAGTCTTTCCTGCCGACAGAGCCACCGCGATGGAAGCCGCGATCGAGGCGTCCGGCGGAGACCAGGCCGCGGCGTTCTACCGGACGCCGATCGAAGACTCCTGGCGCCCAAAGGATCTTGTTCCCGCCCAAGTTTTTGTCTCCACACGCGTCGCGACGGGCGAACGGTTCATGTTTTCTCCTCTCTATTTGGCGCCAATCGAGTGGTATTTACCCAGCATCGAGAGCAGTGTCCGTGTGAGCAGTGCCGTCGCGCTCAGCGCGCGATTCCCCTGGATCACACCGTCCGGCAGGACGGTAGACGGGAAGGACACCACGACCGTCGCCGATGGCGGGTACTACGAGAATTCGGGAGCCGAGACAGCGATGGATATCGTCGAGGGCTTGCGCGGTCTCCAGACCGCTGCCTTGGACTGTGGCGACCTAGGACCAGAGTGCGGCATCCTGAAATTTGACGACGGCTGCAAGCTTGTTGTCGCAAAGACCTTTACAGAACCGGTGGACTGGGGATGCAACCGGGTCATCCATCTCACCTACCTAGCGGTGACGAACTCTTCCGGGGTATTCGACTTCGTTGAGGATGAACCAGATCAATCCTTCCTGTTCGACCCCCTTCGTACGATGCTGAACACCCGCGTGGCGCGGGGAAGTGAAGCCATCCGCAACGCGCGCGGAAGCTTTTGCAGTCTTTTGCCCTGCACCGAGACGCCAACCCTGAACGTCGGCTTCCACATGGATGTCGTTCCGGCGGTGCGGCTCGGGTTGCCCTTGGGATGGAGCTTGTCGAGCACCCGCTCGGACATCATACGCGATTTTGCCCTACCCATCGCGGAATGCGTCAAGTTGCAGGCGAAGCTAAATCCTGAGGGAGGTCCTTGGCCGGCGCCGCCACGCAACGAGGTCGTGCCAGCCCTGCCCACCCTTCGCGAGGAGAATGGCTGCGAACTGGCGACAATCGCGAGTCTGTTCAATGTAAATAATGATTCAAACGAACCGTACTACGGTATCGAGAATTGGCCGTGGTTCGGTCCCGACTGATCGGGTCCAAGGGGAGAGCGTCCGGGTAGCGGGCTTGTGTGAATGCGCAGCAGGGGACTTCACTTAAAAACGATTTGGACAGTCCGAGCGTCGCGATTGGTTGATGTCGCCAAAGGCGATCGGCTGGAAACAAATCCGTGCTCGTTGTCTGCAGACCCACACCCGAACTGCCCTAGGAAAGTTAGCACCAACAGAGTAGCAGAGAGGCCTTTCAGTCGTTCCGAGGTCGCTGGCTTGGAACAGATAAGCATTCGGAATCCGTGGTTGATCGGTACGTCAGAGGACTGAGCAAATGCGATCGTGCCCAAGCGTGAAAGATCACACATGGTCACTTGACACATGCCCCAATTAACGGCACCACCTTTCTACAAGAAGGTCACAAGCAATTGATAAATATTATGAATATGGCTTGAGTGGTTTGACCACAACCATCCTACTCGGCCCCTGAGAGTCACGCTGGATCACGGCCAGTGCTGTTGAATCACTGGCTTTTTTGGACTTGCGTGCTGGGAGCGGCATTTTGCATATTGGGGGCTGTTCTCGCCGATCGGAGGCCTAACTGCCCCCGATCCGCGAGGCCTTACCGACCCCAGATCTACAAGAGCCCGCGTCATGCCCAGCCTCACCGACGGAGCCATCCGCCACGCTATCAAACGGGTCGAGAAGTCGGGAAAGCAAGTGAGCCTCACCGATGGCGAAGGCCGCGGCACTGGCCGCCTCGTCCTAGGACCAATCGACATTCAGGATTCAAAATTGCGTTGATGCATGATTCATAGGCTTCCAGATTCGATCTGGAGGACAATGGATGGTGTCGCGCTACGAACTGAGCCAGCGGCAATGGCAGCGCATC
>NZ_JBJACT010000023.1:0-128166 GCF_044778005.1 Mesorhizobium sp. IMUNJ 23033 | reverse complement strand
ACGACCTGCTCAAAGCGATCGCCGATGGCGGCTATGCCGGCATCGAGATCACCGACGCGATGATCGGCCGCTATGCCGGCAAACCGGCGGAGTTCGCGACCGCGCTGAAGACATCCGGCCTGACGCTCGTCTCCTTCGCCTTCGGTTCGAACAGCGGCTTCACACTCAAGGAGAAGATCGGCGCCGATCTCGAGACCGCCAGGCGCTGGATCGATTTTGCCGCCGCCTTTCCGGGCGCGCTGGTGTCCATGGGCTCGGCGACCGTCGTGTCGGACGGCCCGCGCGACGACAAGTTCGCCATTGCGGCAGAGGTCTACAACAAGGCTAGTGAACTCGGCCGCAAGGCCGGCGTCCAGGTCGCGGTGCATCCGAGCTCGCACCACAACACGCTGCTCTTCGACCGCGCCGACTACGACCGCATCTTCGACCTGCTCGACGCCTCGCTGGTCGGCTGGGTGCCGGACACCGGCCATATCTTGCGCGGCCACAAGGATATGGCCGACACGCTCACAACCTATCGCGATCGCATCCGCTACGTGCACCTGAAGGATGTCGATGCGAGCGGCACCTGGGCGATGCTCGGCAAGGGCATCTGCGACACGGCGAACGTGATCGAGATCGCCAGTGCCGCGCCCAACTTCAATGGCTGGCTGGTGCTGGAGGAGGAATCCGAGACCGCGGCCGCCGACCCGGCCATAGCTGTCAAGACCAACCGCCAGACCATGCGCGGCTATGGAGTCTGAGACGATGATCCGCAAGCAAGACCGTCGTCTTCGTGTCGGAGTGCTCGGCTGCGGGCCGATCGCGCAATTCGCCCATCTGGAATCCTGCGTGAAAGCCAGCAATGCCGATCTCTACGCGATCTGCGATGCCGCCCCCGACCTGCTGGCGCGCATGGGCGCGACTTATGAGCCCGAGAAGATATACGGCGATTACGACGCCATGCTCGCCGACCCGCAACTGGAAGCGGTGATCGTCGCCACCTCCGATGCCTATCACGTGCCGATGTCGATCAAGGCGCTGGAAGCCGGCAAGCACGTGCTGTGCGAAAAGCCGATCGGCGTCTCGGTCGAAGAGGGCCAAAAACTTGCCGACGCGGTCAAGCGTTCCGGCAAGGTGCTGCAGGTCGGCCATATGAAACGCTTCGATCCGGCGCTGGAGGCGGCGCGCGATTTCGTCCGCGACGAGATGGGCGATATCCTGGCGCTAAAAGCCTGGTATTGCGATTCCACGCATCGCTACACCAACACCGACGCGGTGCAGCCGCTGCCCGTGACCAGCAAGCTGGCCAGGAAGCCGGCCGGCAATCCGAAGGCGGATCTGCGGCAATATTTCATGCTGGCGCATGGCTCGCATCTGGTCGACACGGCGCGCTTCCTGTGCGGCGAGATCGTTGCAGTGCGCTCCCGCCTCAACGAGCGCTTTGGCGCCTATTGCTGGTTCGTGGAAACCGAGTTCGCCAATGGCGCGCTTGGCCATCTCGACCTCACGGTCGCTGTCCGCATGGACTGGCACGAAGGTTTCCAGCTCTATGGCGAGAACGGCTCGGTGATCGCGAAGACCTTCAATCCCTGGTATTTCCGTGCCAGCGAGGTCGACATCTTCCACGAGAAGGATGCGACCTCGCGCAAGCCGCTCGGCGCCGATGGTCATTTCTTCCGGCGCCAGCTCGAAGGCCTGGCCGAGACGGTCCTCGACGGCAAGCCGATGCGCGGCGCCAATGTCGATGACGGCCTCGCCTCGATCCGCGCCATGGTGGCGATCGCGCGCTCGGTCGAAAGCGGCGAGCGTGTCGAGATCGCCAGCGTCACGGGAGCGGTCTGATGCAAATCGGGGTGTTCGCCAAGACCTTTCCTGGCAGCGAGCCGGCCGGCGTGCTGGAAGCGGTCCGCGACGCGGGATTTGCCGTCACCCAGTTCAACCTGGCCTGTGCCGGCCTGCCGTCGATGCCGGACAAGGTTCCGCTGGATACCATCCGTGCCATCGCGGCCGCCTCTGATGCCACCGGCGTCGGGCTGGTCGCGCTGTCCGGCACCTACAACATGGCGCATCCCGACAGAGCGGTGCGCGAGGACGGCCTGCGTCGGCTGGCGGCTGTCATCGAGGCCGCGTCAGCACTTTCCATTCCGCTGGTCACGCTCTGCACGGGAACCCGCAACCGTGACGACCAGTGGACGCACCACCCCGACAATGCCGATCCCTCGGCCTGGGCCGACATAGCGCGCGAAATGGAAAAGGCCCTTGAGCTCGCCGAGCGCCACGGCGTCGATCTCGGCATCGAACCCGAGCAGGCCAACATCGTGACGTCGGCCGACGACGCCATGCGCCTCATCGCCGAAATGGGTTCGAAGCGGCTGCGCATCGTGCTCGATCCGGCGAACCTGTTCGAGCGGGCGGATACCGAGGAGGCGCGCGCCATCGTCACCGCTGCCATCGAAACCACGGCCGGCCATGTCGCCATGGCCCACGCCAAGGACCGTTTCGCCGACGGCCGCTTCGCCACCGCCGGGCAAGGGGTCGTCGATTTTGCCGACTTCGTCGCACGGCTCAAGGCGACAGGCTTTGACGGCCCGTTGGTGACGCATGGGCTTTCGGCCGAGGAAGCGCCGGAAGTCGCCCGCTTCCTGAAAGGGCTGGTGTGATGAAGCGCCCGACGACCTTGCTCCGCGATGACGCTACGCTCAGCATTTCCGACGCGGGCGATGGGCTGGCGGTCGTCTTCCAGCATGGCCTCGGCGGCAGCGAGGCGCAGGTCGCTCAATACTTCCCCGCCGGCGCCGGCTTGCGGCGCATCACGCTCGAATGCCGCGGACATGGCGGCTCGGCGCTCGGCAGAAGCCGGCCGTTCTCCTTCCAGATGTTCGCCGACGATGTGCTCGCCGCCGCCGACCAGGCCGGCCTCGAGCGTTTCGTCGCCGCCGGCGTCTCGATGGGGGCGGGAATCGCGCTGCGCATCGCCTGCCGCCATCCCGACCGCGTCGCTGGCCTGGTCCTGGTGCGTCCGGCCTGGACGTTCGGCAAGGCACCGGCCAACATGCAGCCGATCGCCGAGGTCGCCGGCCTTATCCTAGACCACGGTCCGGACAAGGCGCGGGCGCTCTTTGCGCAGTCGGATACCGCCGTACGCCTCTATCGCGAGGCGCCCGACAACCTCGCTTCGCTGTTGGGCTATTTCGACCGGCCGGACGCCATGGCGTTCGCGCAGGTGCTTGCCGACATTGCCGCCGACGGACCGGGTGTTTCGGCACGGGATGCAGAGGCCCTCGACATTCCGGCTTTGGTCATCGGCAACGCGATGGATGCCGTGCATCCGCTGTCCGCCGCCTATACGCTGGCGGCCGCCACACCCAACGCCGTCTTTGCCGATATCTCGCCCAAGGCGCTCGACAGCGCGCGACATTTCGCCGAGCTGCACGCCGAGATCACGGCCTTCCTTCACGCCCACCCCAACTTCCGGAGCCTCATTCCGTCATGACCACCAAACCCCTCTCCGGCCCCTCGGCAATAGCCGCCCTGCCGCGCAACCGGCTGATCGGCGAGTTCTCGCTGTGGTCGGCCGACCTCGCCAATATGGAGCGCGACCTGAAGCGCATCGACGCTCATGTCGACCTCCATCATATCGACGTGGCGGACGCCCGCTTCACGCCGGGCTTCCTGTTCTTTCCCGATCTGGTGGCGCGGATCGCCAAGCTGACGACGAAGCCGATCCATGTGCATCTGATGGTCGAGGCGGAGATCGTCGAGGAACAGACGCGGCAGTTCATCGAGGCCGGCGCCGACCTGATCAGCGTGCACGCCGAAAACGGCGAGGCAGGCCTGCGCGCGGTGAGGTTGGCGCATGAACTTGGCGCCGAGGCCGGCGTTGTGCTCAGGCTGGAAACGCCTGTCAGCGCCGTCACACCCTTCTTGCCCGAAGTGGCCTTCGTGACGCTGCTCGGCACCTCCATCGGCGTCAAGGGCCAGAGCCTGTCCGACCAGGCCTGCCCGCGCCTGATCGAGGCGCGCGCGCTGATGCGGAAGGCCGGCCGCGAGGCGGACATCGTGCTCGCCGCCGACGGCGGCATCCGCCACGAGACGGTCCCGCTGCTGCGCGCCGCCGGCGCCGAGACCGTGGTGCTGGGCTCGCTTGCCTTCGGCGATCCCGACCTTGCGCAGCGCATGGCCTGGCTGCACGGGCTGAAGGTCGCCGCCTGATGAACACGCTTGCGCTTGCCTTCGATCTCGGCGGCACGGAGTTGCGCGGCGCGCTGATCGAGCGCAGCGGCGACGTCGTCGCTCGCGTTTCGGCGCCGACGATGGCGGGCGCGGGATCGGAGGCGGTGATCGGCCAGATCATCACGCTGGCAGGCACCCTCCTCAAGGAGCATCCGCAGGCAAAGGTGGTCGGCATCGGCATGTGTGCGCCGGGGCCGCTCGATCCCAAGGCCGGCATCGTCATCGGGCCGCCGACACTGGCCGGCTGGCACAATGTGCCGCTGATCGACATTCTCAGCCGGCAATTCGGCCTGCCGGTGCGGCTGGAGAACGATGCCAACGCGGCCGCCCTTGGCGAATGGCGCTTCGGCGCCGGCCGCGGCAGCGGATCGCTGGTCTTCGTCACCGTGTCGACCGGCATTGGCGGCGGCGTGGTCGCCGACGGCCACATCTATCATGGAAGGCGCGGACTGGCGGCCGAGATCGGCCATATGACGATTACCGGCGAAGGCGAGCGCTGCTTCTGCGGCGCCGTCGGCTGCTTCGAGGCGGTCGCTTCGGGAACGGCCCTCGGGCGGCGCGCCACCAAGCTCACCGCTCCCGGCGACGGCTCGCTGCTCCGGCAACTTTCGAATGACGGCGACGTTTCGGCCAGGCATGTCGTCGAGGCCGCGCGGGCCGGCGATATCGGCGCGCTCGACCTGGTCGAGGCCGAGGCGAAGTGGCTGGGAATCGGCTTCACCAATTTGCTGCATCTCTATTCGCCCGACCTGATCGTGATGGGCGGCGGTCTCGCCAACGGCTTCGATCTGCTGGCACCGCTGATCAGGACCACCATCGAAACGCGGGCCATGCCCGCCTATCGCGACGTGCCGATCGTGCAGGCCGAACTCGGCGACCGCGCCGGGCTGGTCGGCTCGGCAAGCCTGATCTTGTGGGAGGGCGAGCCGGGCACGGCGCTGGCGATGGTGCAGGACGAAGAGACGAAGAACGGCGCCGGCGGCCAAGCCGGCGCCAGGGAGGCAAGCCAAGGCTGAGCTCAAGCTGCGCGGCGCGCGCAAATCCTATGGAGCCGCCGAGATCATCAAGGGCATCGACCTCGACGTCGAGGATCGCGAATTCGTGGTCTTCGTCGGCCCGTCCGGCTGCGGCAAGTCCACGCTGCTGCGCATGATCGCCGGGCTGGAAAGGATCACCGACGGCGACCTTATGATCGACGGCGTGCGCGCCAACGACATCGACCCGTCCGAGCGCGGGCTCGCCATGGTGTTCCAGTCCTATGCGCTCTACCCGCATATGAGCGTGGCCGAGAATTTGGGCTTCGCGCTGAAGATCGCCGGCGTTCCGGTTCAGGAGCGGGAGCGCAAGGTCAAGGAAGCGGCCGACGTGCTGCAGCTTGCACATCTGCTCGACCGGCGGCCGAAGGCGCTGTCGGGCGGCCAGCGCCAGCGCGTCGCCATCGGCCGCGCCATCGTGCGCAATCCCAAGGTGTTCCTGTTCGACGAGCCGCTGTCCAACCTCGACGCCGCGCTGCGCGTCAGCATGCGGCTGGAACTGATGCGGCTGCACGAGCAGCTCAACGCGACGATGATCTATGTCACCCACGATCAGATCGAGGCCATGACCATGGCCGACAAGATCGTGGTGCTGAACGGCGGCTCGATCGAGCAGGTCGGCTCGCCGCTCGAGCTCTACAACCGGCCGGCCAACATCTTCGTCGCCGGCTTCATCGGTTCGCCGAAGATGAATCTTTTGAAACTGAAGGTGGCGTCAGTTGGAGCCGAAGGCGTCACGGTGACCTTGCCGGGCGGCCAGACGCTGACCGTGCCGGTCGACGCGGACGCGGTCAAGGCCGGCGACGAGCTGCTGCTCGGCATGCGGCCGGAACATCTGCGCGTTTCGCCGAACGGGCCGTTCAAGGGGCAAGCCATGCTGGCGGAACGTCTGGGCGGGCTGACCATCCTGCATGTCGAGATCACGCCCGAGCTGACGCTGGTGGTGCAGGCCGAAGGCGGCGACACGACGCCGTTGCACAGCCCGATCGCGCTCGATATCTCGCCTGCGGTCTGCCACCTGTTTCGACCCGAGGGCCCGGCGCTGGCGCCGCTGCATCGGGCCTGAGCTGGCGCCTCCTCTTCGCCATTCCAGGGCGAAGCAGGAGCGAAGCGACGTCGCGGAGACCCTGGAATCCATGCCGTGACCTTTGAGCGTCACGGCGCTGCAGAGTCACGCAGTTCTGCATCGCTGCAACGCGTGGAAGGAACGGCATGGATCCTCGGGTCTGCGCGTTCGCTTCGCTGCCGCTCCGCCCGTGGATGACGACCAAGGTATCGCCCTCTACCCTGCTGCAGCGCAGCACATCAAAACGCACTGCACACCACTTTAATTCTTGACGCATGTCAAATTTTTCTAAAACATGCGGAAATGCTGGCAAGGCATCGGCCAGCGCTCTGGGAGGAGCAATGCCTGACACTGACGAGACCGAACCGGGGTCGCTACCCGCGCACCAACCGGTCATCATTTTTCCAACGCAAGCGCCGGGGTCGCTTGTGTCCCGTCAGGCATGCCGTTCGCAGAAAAGCGAGCCGACAAACAGAAATCCGGAGGAGGAAGACACATGCGCATGTTCAATTGCCTGACGCTCGGCGCGGGCCTGCTTGCAACGACACTGGCGATACCGGCCCATGCCGAGGACGCAGCCAAGGTCGCGGCGATCGTCAAAGGTCTCGACAACCCGTTCTTCCAAACCATGCAAAAGGGCATCGAGGACCAGGCCAAGGCCGACGGCGTCGATGTCACCGTGCAGGCGGCCGCCAATATGGGCGATGCGACCGGGCAGGCCGACCGGCTGACCGCCATGGCGATGCAGGATTTCGACTGCTACCTGGTCAACCCGATCAGCGTTTCCAACCTGGTGCAGGCGCTGGTGCCGGTCGCCCAGAAGAAAAAGCCGATCGTCAACATCGACAGCACCATCGACGCCGAACAGGCCAAGGCCGCCGGCTTCGCGATCTCCACCTATATCGGCACCGACAACGTCGCCGCCGGCGCGCTGGCCGGCGAGGAAATGCTGAAGCTGGTGCCTGCCGGCTCCAAGGTGGCGCTGGTGGCGGGCATCGTCGGCGATGTCGGCTCCAACGCCCGCATCAAGGGCTTCAAGCAGGCCGTCGAAGGCAAGCTCGAAGTGGTGGTGATGGTGAGCGCCGACTGGGACCGCGAGAAGGCGCTGACCGCCGCCACCGACATCCTGGCCGCGCACCCTGATCTTGCCGGTTTCTTCGCCGCTAACGACATCATGGCGCTCGGCGTCGAGCGCGCCGTGCAGACCTCGGGCAAGGACGTCAAGGTGATCGGGCTCGACGGCATCGTCGACGCACTGAAATCGATCGCCGCCGGCGAGCTCACCGCCACCGTCGCGCAATACCCCTATGTCGTCGGAGCCATGGGCGTCGAAGCCTGCGCCGTGGCCGCCAAGGGCAAGGAGCTGCCCGCCAACGTGCCGGCGCCGGTGCTCCTGATCAACAAGGACAATGCCGAAGCTTCGCTGAAGAACTTCCCGGCCCCGGGCGGCGACTATCCCGATCCGTTCCGCGAGATGTTGAAGTGAGCACACCTGAACAAAACGCGCCCGCTCGAGTGACGGCGGGCGCGGCGGAGGAGAGCCGCCCCTCCCTGTCGGCTCTCCTCCTTGATCCTTCCTTCTGGGCCGACTGGGCGTCGGTCGTCGGCCTTGTCGGCCTCGTCATCGTCTTCGGCATCGCCCAGCCGGTCTTTCTCAGCGTCGCCAATATGCAGGCGCTGCTGCTTGCGGCAGCGATCCTGGTCGTGCTGTCGATCGGCCAGACCTTCGTCGTGGCGACCTCAGGCATCGATCTGTCGCTGGCGGCGGCGGTCATGCTGGGCGCCATCATTCTCGGCCTGGTCAATGCCGCCGGCTATGGCATTTTCCTCGCCTGCCTGCTCGCCGTCCTTGCCACCAGCGCGGTGGGTTTTCTCAACGGCCTGCTGATCACCGCCGGGCGCATCCCCGACTTCGTGGTGACGCTCGGCACGCTGTCGGGCATTACCGGCCTCGGCCTGATCCTGTCAGGCGGCGAGCCGACCATGGTTGGTTCGACCTTCCTGCTGCGCCTGGCATCGGGTCATTTCGGACCGTTCGGCTATCCCGTCTGGGTGGCGATCACGGCCGTCATCGTGGCGCATATCGCGCTCTATCACACCCGCTTTGGCGTGCATCTGCTCGCCACCGGCGGCCAGACCGAGAGCGCCAACGCGCTCGGCATTCGCACCGACCGGGTCAAGATCGCCGCCTATACGATTTCGGGTTTCTGCGCCGGCCTCGCCGCAATTCTGCTGGTGGCGCGCATCGGCTCGGCCGAGCCGCTGATCAACACCAGTCTTCTCCTTAATTCGGTGGCAGCCGTGGTGCTGGGCGGCGTCAGCCTGTTCGGCGGCCGCGCCAGCATCCTCGGGCCGGCGATCGGCGCGCTGATGCTCACCGCCCTCGTCAATGGGCTGACGCTGCTCAGCGTTTCGGCCTTCTACCAACCGCTCGCCGTGGGCGCCATCGTGGTGCTGGCGGCGCTGATCATGCGATACCAGAAATGAGCGCCGTCCATCACATCCCCTCCTCGGAAGCGCTCCTCGCCTGCGAAGGGCTGAGCAAGCATTTCGGCGGCATCCGCGCCTTCACCGACGTCGCCTTCCAGGCGCGGCGCGGCGAGGTCACGGCGGTGATCGGCGACAATGGCGCCGGCAAGTCGACGCTGATCCGCTGCCTGGTCGGCGTGCACGTGCCTGACGGTGGAGAGGTCTTCTTCGACGGCAAGCCGCAACCCTTCGGCAATCCCGACGAGGCGCGCAAGGCCGGCATCGAGACGGTGCACCAGAACCTGGCGCTGATCGACGAGCTGACGGTGGCGCAGAACCTGTTCCTCAACCGAGAGATCGTGCGCCGGTTCGGCCCGATCGCGCTGCTCGACCGCAAGGTGATGAAGACGCAGGCGCGCGCCATGCTGTCACGCCTGTCGATCAACATGCCTTCGGTCAACCAGCGCGTAAGGCGCCTGTCGGGCGGGCAGCGGCAGGCGATCTCGATCTGCCGCGCCGCCGGCTCCGGCGCCAAGCTGGTGGTCATGGACGAGCCGACAGCTGCACTTGGCGTGCAGGAGACGGCCAATGTCGAGGCGCTGATCCGGCGGCTGCGGGATCAAGGGGTGAGCGTCATCCTGGTCAGCCACAATTTCGATCAGGTGCGGCGCCTGTCCGACCAGATCTGGGTGATGCGGGCGGGAAAGATGGTGGCGACGGTGCGCGCCTCGGAGACATCAGGCAATGAGCTCGTTGCGCTGGTCACAGGCGCGGCGTGAAATCAACGGCTGGCTGCTAGAGCGGTTCAGCGTTTGATAGAATCGCTGCCCCGCTCTAAGTATCTGTTTTTACGCAATTCCGGACGGAAAACCGCTACGCACTTTTCCTGGAATTGCTCTAGGTCGGCACCGGACTTGAAATCAAAGGGAGTTTGCGAGTGGCACCAATCCGTGTCGGACTTGTGGGTCTAGGCGAGGTCGCGCAGTCGATCCATCTGCCTGTGTTGGCCGACCAGCGCGACCGCTGGGTGATCGCGGGCATCTACGACGTCTCGCCAAGCCTGGTGGCGCTGTGCGCGTCCGAACATCCGACGGCAAAGGCTTTCGAGACGGCGGAGGCGCTGATCAATTCGCCCGACATCGACGCGGTCTTCGTGCTGTCGTCCGACGACACCCATAGCCGCTTCGTGCGCGCCGCCATCGCGGCCGACAAGCACATCCTGCTGGAGAAGCCCGCCTGCCTGACGGTGCGCGAGATCGACGAGCTGCTGGCGCTGACGACGAATTACGCGAAGACTATTTTCGTCGGCTACATGCGCCGCTACGCGCCGGCCTATCTGGCGGCCAAGGATGAATTGCCTGTCCACGCCGACATCACCCATGTCCGCATCTTCGACCTGATCTCCGAAGGCCGGCACTTCCTGAAGAAGAGCCAGAACATCCTCTATCCTCAGGACATAGACGCTGCCCTGCTGGCGCGCGGTGCCAAGGAGCGCGACGCGCTGATCCGCGAGGTGGTGGGCGCCGATGCCCCCGCCGACCTGGTGCGCGCCTATCGCGGGCTGACGGCGCTCTCCTCGCACCACATTTCGGCGATGCGCGGGCTGCTCGGCGAGCCGGTTGGCGTGCTCGCCGCGCACCGCACCAATGGCGGCGCCAACACCAGCGTGACCTTCGACTATGGCCATTTCGCCTGTGGCTACGACGCGGTGGTCGACGATCTCGGCCTGTTCGACGCCATGATCGAGGTGCGCTCGAACACCAGACGGGTGCGCATCATCTACGATACGCCCTATATCCGCAGCCTGCCGACGCGGCTGGAGGTGACGGAAGCCGGCCCGCTCGGCCCGGTGACGAAGAGCTTTGGACCGCTCTATGGCGACGCCTTCTCCAACGAACTGGAAATCTTCCACCGCCACATCACCGATGGCACCAAGCCGCTGACCGACCTCGCCGACTCGCGCCGCGACCTTGCACTGATGGCCGAGATCATCGAGCGGATGAAGGCGACCGGCGGACGCGCCTGAAGCCGCTCTACGGCTGTCCGAGATATTCGAGCTGCATGGCAACGAAGTCCGTCGTGCGTGCGCCGTAGCGGGCAGAAATGTCGCCAAGCGCCTGGTCGAGGGCCTTCGCCGGCCGCGGATCGACCATGGAAGGTACCAGGCGTTCGCCGGGCCAGCTCGCCACGATCTGGTCGGGCAGGATGCGGATGCCGTTGCGGCTGACGATCGCACCGTCCTTGGCGGCAAATGTCACCGCGCGGGAGCGATAGGTTCGCGACCAGGCGTCGGCGACCAGCGCCAGCGACACCTCGTCCATGTAAGGGGTCAGTTCGATGCCGAGCTGCTCGTGACCGAGGACGGCGAGCGTGTTGCCGATCGCCGTCAGCGCGAAGGGACGGGTGAATGTGAAGGCAGCGCTGGCATGCCGCGCGTCCCAATGCGCCAAGCCGAGGTCGCGGCCGACGGCTTCGGCCTTGTCGCGCCCGGCTATGGCCTCGATCAGGGTCAGCATCATTGGCATCGACGCGGTGATCCCGGTCGTCGTCGCGACGCCCTGATCGACGACGAAGCGCCGGTCGGCGACATAGCGGATCGTCGGGTGTTTTTCGCGCAGCTCGTTCAGCGAATACCAATGCGTCGTCGCCTTTCTGCCATCGAGCAGCCCGCTGGCGCCAACCACCTTGGCCCCGGCGCAGACGCCGATGATGGTGGCGCCCTTGGCCGCCTGGCTTCTGATCCACTTCAGCATGTCGGCATCGTCGTCCCGCATCATGGCGGGGACGATGACGTAGTCGGCGCCTTCGGGATACCGCACATCGAACTCGGCTACGGTCGCATCGGGCTCGACCTGCAGTGCCGGGAACAGTTTTACCGGTCCAGGATCGGTCGCCAGGGCCACGACATCGGCGACATCGGCGCGCCGCAGGATGCCATAGGGCATCAGGTAGTCGGTGGTCTCGGTGGCATCGTTGATGCCGACGATGGCGATCAGCGGCCGCTCACGCTTCGGCGGCTTCAGGGCCGCGACGGCGGCCTCCGCCTCCTGGCTGTCGATTGCCGGCGGAACGGCTGCCAAGGATGCCGAAGGCAGCGACAGCAGCCATGCGGCGCCGACCGCCAGCAAAAGCAGGACGATGCCCAGGCCGCTCCACAACACGATACGCAAACTCATAATCTGCTCTCCTGATCGAGCGACTTGACGTTCAGCCTATTGCCGTTACGCTTTGTCCGAAATGACATATATCGGGCGAAAACTGCCATGCTGCGGATCGGCATCATCATCCACCCCGGGTTCCAGCTGCTGGATGCGGCCGGTCCGGCGGCGGCATTCGAGATGGCGGAACACTTTTGCCCCGGAAGCTACGCTCTCGAGATACTGGCGCCCGGCGGCGGCGAGATAGAGAGCTCGTCCGGAATGCGGCTTTCAGCTCGGCCATTGTCGGCCGAAGAGCCGCTCGATACCGCCATCATCTCCGGCGGCGAGATCATACGCTCCATGGCGGCGGCCGAGCAGATCGTCGCCTGGCTGCGGCGCACGAATCCGCGACGGACGGCAAGCGTGTGCACGGGCGCCTACCTGCTCGCCGAGGCGGGACTGCTCGACGGCCGCAGCGCCACCACCCATTGGTGGAGCACGGACGATTTCGCCCGCCGCTATCCGAAGGTAAGGCTCGATGCGGAGCGGATCTTCATCAGGAACGGCGGCGTCTGGACCTCGGCGGGCATTTCGGCCGGCATCGACCTGGCGCTGGCGTTGATCGAGGACGACCTCGGTTCGGCGATTGCGCGCCGCGCGGCGCAGCAGCTCGTCGTCCATCAGCGCCGGCCCGGCGGCCAGTCGCAATTCTCGGCGCTGGTCGACCTCGGCGGGCGGACGGGCCGCTTTGTCGAACTGATCGAATGGATGCGGACAAAGCTCGCCGAGCCGCTGACGGTGGAGCACCTTGCCGATCGGGCAGCCATGAGCCCCAGGCATTTTGCCCGCGCCTTCGCGGCCGAAACCGGGATCACGCCCGCCAAGGCCGTTGAACGTCTGCGCCTGGAAAGTGCTCGACTGGCGCTCGAGACCAGTCACACGCCTCTCGATCGCATCGCCGAGGCCAGCGGCTTCGGCGATCCCGGACGCATGCGCCGCGCCTTCCTGAGGGCCTTCGGCCAGCCGCCGCAGGCACTCAGGCGTGCCGCGACCCGAAACTGACGCCTGCCGCGTCCTGACGAGAGAACGAAGTCGCTGAGGCTTCCGCGGCAGCTATTTCCCGCAATGGTGATCGTTGATCTTGTTCAGCGCATTCGCGTCGGGTCCTACCCTTTGGTAGGAGCAGGGTTCGCCGCCTGTCGTGACCAGCTGCTTGTCATAGTAGCGCGGGCCGCCGAAGAGGATGTCGATGATATCGCCTTCGGCGGGAACGTAGCGTTCGGGTTGTGGCCGATGCTCGCGACTTCCAGCGTATGCGGCGCCGGAAATGCCGCAGGCTACCCCGAGAACGAGAGCGCAGATCGCAAAACGTTTCGTCGTCATCGGCGAGACCCTCCTGGCCGTCTGGGTTTCCATCATATCTCCAAAATCGCCAGCTGAACAAAGGTTCCCTCAGCGACCGGGGACAGAGCCACGCGCGCGCTTCTTCTCGGCCGCCACCAGCATGTCGACGAAGGCGCGCACCTTGGCCGGCCTGAAGCGCGCCGGCGGGAAGACGGCATGGATGCCGCCGGTCGGCAAGGTCCAGTCGGCGAACAGCCGAACCAGCCTGCCCCCGGCAATGTCGCCGCTGACGCTGTAATCCGGAAAGATGCCGAGGCCGATGCCGGCCAGCACGCAGGCCTTCACGCCGGGGGTCTTGTCGCAGCTGACGACCGGATTGAGCTCGGCCAGCACCGTCTCGCCGTCCTTCGAAAACAGCCACTGGCCGATGCCGCGCAATTGGGCGTTGCCGACCCAGGGCAGCGACTTCGCCAGCCTGGGGCCGATATCCGCCGGCAGCCGGGCAGCGAGGTCCGGGCTTGCCACGACGAATTGCTGCAAGGTTCCCAGCCGCCGCGCCAGGTTGGAGGAATCGGCGAGCCAGCCGACGCGGATGCCGAGATCGATCTCTTCGTCGACGAGATTGCTCACCGCGTCATCGAAGATCGTCTCGACACGCATTTTTGGATACTTCCTGAGGTAGGCGGCGATGGTCGGCGCCACGACCATCTCGCCATAGTCGAGCGGCGCGGTCAGCCTCAGCATCCCGGTCGGCCTGGCCGCGCTTTGCGAGATGTCGCCATAGGCGGCCTCGGCCTCGCGCAGGATGATCGCCGCCCGGTCATAGAAGAGGCGTCCCTCCTCCGTCGGCGTGACGCGCCGCGTCGTGCGCCGCAGCAGCGTCGCACCCAGTTCCTGCTCGAGCTTGCCGACCTGATGGCTGACCACCGCCTTGGCGACATCGAGCCGATCGGCCGCGGCGGTGAACGAGCCGGTTTCCACCACGGTGGTGAAATAGACGAGGCGGTTGAGGTTCAGAAGGTCGGTCATCGGCGCATTGTCTGATCTGATCAGACAGTTTGTATGATTGATCGCGGTTTTTCGCAACCAGCCGACCTGCCAATTAGGTCCGAGACAAAGACACTCGGACCAGCCTGATATGACCAATGCCACGGTGACCTACCTTTTCGACCCGCTCTGCGGCTGGTGCTATGGCGCCACGCCGATGCTGGACCGGCTGGCGGCGAGCGGCATTGCGCTCGACCTTCTGCCGACCGGTCTGTTCTCCGGCACGGGCGCGCGGCCGCTGGATGCGGGATTCGCCGCCCATGCCTGGGACAACGACCAGCGCATCGAGCGGCTGAGCGGCCAGCGTTTTACGCAAGCCTATCTCGACAAGGTGCTGAATGTTCGCGGCACCTTGCTCGACTCGAGCGCCGCCACCCTCGCCATCAGCGCTGCGGGCCTCGAAGATCCGCTGCGGCGGCTTTCGGCGCTGAAGGCGATCCAGCATGCCCGCTATGTCGACGGCCGCGACATCGTGACGGTGGATGGCGTGGCGGACGTGCTGACCGACGCCGGCATGGCGGATGCGGCCGAGATGCTGAAGGCGCCGGCCGAGGCGCTCCTGGCGGCGCATCGCGAGCTGGTCGGCCGTGGCCGCGCGCTGTTCCAGCGATTGCACGCCAATGGCGTTCCCTCGCTCGCCGTCATCCGCAACGAGGCGCCGCGCCTGATCGGCGCCAATGCGTTGTTCGGCAGCTACGACAATCTCATCGCCCATATCCAGGCGGCGTGACCCTCCTCCCCAAGCAGAAAGGAAATCCCATGAAGATCGCCCTCATCGGCGCGTCCGGCCAGGCCGGCTCGCGCATCCTGAAGGAACTCTCCGATCGCGGCCACACCGTCACCGCCATTGCCCGCAACCCGGAAAAGATCGCAGCACTTCCCGGCGTGACCGCCACGAAGGGCGATGTCTTCGACACGGACGGCCTCGCCGCCCTGATCAAGGGCCATGATGCCGTGATCAGCGCGGTGCATTTCCTCGCCAGCGATGCCGACAAGCTGATCGCAGCGGTGCGCGCTTCCGGCGTCAAGCGCTACCTCGTCGTCGGCGGCGCCGGTAGCCTCGAGGTCGCCCCCGGCAAGCGCCTGGTCGACACGCCCGAATTTCCGGCCATCTACAAGGCCGAGGCCCAGAAGGGCGCCGACTTCCTCGACACGCTCAAGGCGATCGACGATCTCGACTGGACCTTCCTGTCACCGTCGGCACTTTTCACCGCGGGCGAGCGCACCGGCCAGTTCCGTCTCGGCAAGGACAGCCTGCTGGCGTCCGAGAAGGGCAGCAGCATCTCCTTCGAGGATTATGCCATCGTCATGACCAATGAGATCGAGACGCCGAAGCATATAAGGCAGCGCTTCACGGTGGGCTACTGACGGGACCGGGCCTCGCGTCCGGCCCGGAAACAAGCAGGCGGGCGCTCCACGACAGCGTTGGCGGCGCCTGCTGATACATTAGCGTGCGAGACGATTGCCCGACCTGGCACTCTCACAGGTTTCAGTATAGCCATGGTTATATTAGGGATTTCTTGACAATCTTCTAAAGCTCTGGTTTCCTGTTTTCGGGCATATTTAGACAAGTTCGTTGCGTTTTTTTCGGACGGTGTTCGCATGTCGACTTTGGTTGTTGCGGACCCGCGGGGGGTGTATCTCGCCGGTCTGGAGTGGGTTCTGCGGAAGGCCGGACACAGTGTCGTCGCCGAGTGCCACCGCGCCATAGACGCTCTCGCGCAAGTGGAGCGTCATCGGCCTGATATGGTCGTCATCGGCCTCGATATCGCGGATCCGCAGACGGCCACTCTTTCGTCGCGGCTGAGAGCCAGCCACGATGCTCTCGGCATCATTTTCATCCTGCAGCCAAACAGCCGATTCGACATCAAGGAGATACAGGCGCTCGACGTCGATGGCCTGTTGCTGGACGGCATCAGCCATCGCTATCTCGTCGAATGCGTGAATGCGGTGGCGGCAGGCAAGAAGTGGATCGACAACAAGATCGTCCAGCAACTGCTGATGTCGAAATCGCCACAGCAGCTCGCATCTAAGCTGACCGGGCGCGAGACGGAAATCGCCGACCTCGTCTCGCGCGGACTGCGCAACAAGACCATCGCGCAACAGCTGCATGTGTCCGAAGGCACGGTGAAGATGCACCTGCACCACGTCTACGCCAAACTTAACCTCGGCAGCCGAGCGGAACTGGCCTGGATGGCGCATGGCAAAGGCGCTGACCATTCAGGAACCGGTCAAAACCGCCTGCTCTCGTAACCTCCACCGGGCGGCCAGGCCGCCGGCGTCAGCAAGCACCCGGCAGCGGGTCGAAAAACCAGAGCGGCGGCCGCTCAAGCTGAACCGCACGACCGCCTAAGCCTTTGCTCAAGCCCCGGATTCTTCCAAAACCCGATCTTCGCTTTTGGTCCGATGCTTTTCAGCGCGTCCACCGACAAGCGCCTGTGCCGGCTTGATCTATCGAAGGATGTATATCGTTCGATCAGGCACGGGGATTCACCCTAACACTATCGAAACGCGTATGGACGCGCCCTCTTGACCGGCGACACAATGAAAGTTGGAGGGCCGCATTTCAGTATGCGACCGGATGCACTCGGGTAGATGCATTCCGGCATTTGGGGGGCTGGATCCCTTTTCCTGAAGCGTTTTGAACCAAGGAGAATTTCCATGGGACTCGACATCACAGCTCAAGACATCATCATCGACGAGACCACCGACCTTCAGAAGGATGATATTGACCCGTCCGTTCCGCCGCACGATAACAACACCACGCTGCAATATCTCCTGACTCTCGGCACCTCACTGGAGGTCGCCTTCCAAGCCGACTTCGTGCAGGCCACGGCCGACGCGGGGGAAACCATCACCTCGGTCGTTCTCACGCAGAACTCCTCGGGAACGCCGTTTTCTACCACCGACGGCGTGCTCACCGATATTCAGACGGTCGATGGCAATTATGTCTGGCTGTTCCAGGACCCGAACAATGCAGATGTCGTGATCGGCGTCATTGGTACCGATGACCCAACCGCCGAGCCCGACCCAGCAACCGCTCCGCTCGCCTTCTCGTTTGGGCTCGACCACACCAGCACCACGGACGCGGACCTGTACCTGGTCCAGTATGTGGCGTTGCTCCATCCGCTGACGTCCGATCCGGATGACCGCATCGATCTGCACGACCAGGTCTTCGCATCGATCGCTGGTACCTCCCAGATCAGCTTCTCAGGCCAGAACGCCGCTCCCGGCAATCATGATTTCTACCTGATCAATTCGCCCGACGACGCTTCCAAGCAGCTTCTGGTAATAGGTTTGAACGGTGGCACCGCCAACGTCAGTACACAGGGCTTCGGCATCAACAATCAGAGCATCAATCCGAACGAAACGCTGCAGGTCGATTTTGTGACCGGCGGCAACCTGAACGCAGGCACCGCTTCACAAATCCAGTACGCCAGCCATATCGAGACGATCACCCAGGCCGGGTTCACGATCAACCAGATCACGCCTTCCAAACCGGCTAAGCGCGTGGACGTCACGATCAAGGCCTACGACAATACGGCCAACCAGCAAGGCACGGACTTCTTTGACGGCACCACGACCAACCCCGTCGACATCGTCAGCGTCAAGCTAACGGGCGCATCGGGGTTTGCCTCCACCATCACCGCCGACGGTACCTATGCCACGCCAAGCGGCAACGTCACCGTCACAGGGCTTACCGGCACCGGCAACGCCGTCACCATCACCGGGCTGGATAACATCACAACCGTCGATATCACCACCGCCACCAAAATGGATCGGATGACGGTTACGGGGGTCGATGCGAATGAAGGGTGCGACATCACCGAGTTCCATTTCAACGCAACGACCACCAACGCCCACACCGAAGAGGTCGGCCAGTTCATCAACTTCGACGATGACGGACCGACGGCGGCCTTGACCGACGAAAGTGCCACGGTGCTGCATGACGAAACGGCCGGAGTCGACCCCGTTTCTGACGACCAGCCTCTCGCCTCCTTGCCCGGCGCTTTCTCGGGGCTCGGCTCGGCCATCGGCTGGGCAGCCAGCGCATCCGCCGTGGTCACACCCAACTCAAGCTCCGGCACCGACGGACCAGGCACCGAGACCCTGTCGCTCGACGTCAGCGCAGCGAATGCCGATTCCGGTTTCGATTCGCTCGACGGCCATAACATCCTGCTCAATGTCGAGGGCGACCTCGTCGTCGGCCGCGTCGATGACGACGACAACAACAGCGTCGACAACACCGATCCGGTCGCCATCGCCATCTCGATCGACCAGAACGGCATCCTCAGCGTCGCGCAGTATATCGCCATCGCCCATCCCACCGGCGACCCCGACGAGGTGCTCACAATGAACGACGGCGCGCTGCTGGCGGTGGTCACCGCGACTGACGGCGACGACGACAGCGACAGCGACAGCATCGCCATCGGTGACAAGGTGCAGATCAGGGACGATGGCCCATCCATCGAGCGGTCGATCGTACCGGTACCGGGCCTGGTGGTCGACGAGTCGGATCTCAACGCCAACGACTCGGACTTCTCGGTTCTGTTCACGGCCGCCTTCGGAAACGATGGGCCGGCGGCCACCGACAGCCTGACCTTCGCGCTCGACGTTCTCGGCGGTGGCTCGAATGTCGCCACCGGTCTGTTCGACACGCTAAGCGGCCTGCAGGTGCTTCTCAACGTGGACGGCGACGACATCGTTGGCAGTGCCGGCGGGGATGAGGTGTTCCGCATCTCGGTCGATGCCGATGGCAACGTGACGCTCGATCAGTCGCGGGCGCTCGTCCATGGCGATCCGACCGATCCCGACGAGAACGACACGCCGCTGACAATGGCGGCCAACCTGGTGACGCTGACGGCAATCGCCACCGATGGCGACGGCGACAGCGCCCCGATCACGGTCGACATCGGCGCCGCGTTCAAATTCGAGGACGACGGGCCGACGATCACGGCACCGTTCGACGGTGACCCGGCAGCCGGCATCCAGCGCGAGACGTTGCACAACGTAGTGTCCCCGCCGGCTCTCGCAGCTAACGGTGTCTTCGGGTATAGTATCGGTAACGACATCCCGGACTATAACGGTGCCGATAACATCGCCGGCAACTCCGACGACAAGTCGGACTTCGTGGACGGTAATCTTAACGTGGCTGGGGTGCAGCTTGCTCTCTCCGGTTTTGTCGGTAGCGCGACACCGCCGATCACGGGGTCTAACGGCACCGCGATCTTTGCGAACGTTAACAATGTGCCCGCCGCACCGGCGTACGCTACGCTCGTGTCGGAGGACGCCAACTTTGCGACGTTCAACTTCACGTTCCACTACGACAAGGACCCGATCACGACTGGTATTCAGGACGCGACGGCGGGTGGTCAGTTGATCTTTGACAAGGTCAACGACACCTACTCGATTGCCCTGAACGACGTTATCGACGGGTTCGCCTTTGATGTCGTCCACACCAGTCAGGACTTCGCTCGGAACCCGAACACTAACTCGGGCCACCCGGAAGTCGTCGTGGCGCAGTTGACGCCGAACGGTGATCCAAACCCGTTCCTCGTGCAGTTCACGGCCAATAATTCGCCGTTTAGCTTCTCGCAGAACGGCGAAGGGGCTACTGCTGACACCGCGTTTACCGGTGCCAACCACGACATGGCCACCAGTGCCGTCACGACTTGGGTTTCTGCAACCCAAGGCGAGAATGGTGTCGCCGGTGATACGATCCAGAAGGGCGAACTGTTGACGATCCGGTTCTTCAAAGAGCCGGCAGTTCTCAACGACCCGAATCCAGGCGTCGATGTTGATCCCGTCACACCGGGCATCCAACACGAACGGACCGAGCCGACAACGACAGCTAGCGGTATCGTGCTGAAGTTCGACGGCATCGGCAACGCCGAGGACCTCGTCGTGATCCTCGACTTGGTCGACACCAAGGGCACGGCCACCACGGCGGACGACACCGAGACTACCGTCGCCTTGAACATCCAGAACTCGGACTTCCTCAAGGGCGGTGCTGTTGTACCGTCCCCGTACACTTCCGAGTTCTCCCTGTCAGGGTATTCGGGTTCCAACAACGACGCTTTGATCATTATCGAGCAGAACGACTACACTGCCAATGCTAACGTCCTTATTCAGGGCGTGCAGATCATGCAGTCCGCGAACGGTCTGACCGGCACGGGTATCAACTTTGTTAATACGACCGGCGCGAACGGCGGTAGCTTGGCGGGTGCCCAGCAAGCTCTCGACACGACCGACAACGACGTCCTCAAGATCGTGGACATCGGGTTTGTGCAAAGCACTTCCGGTACGTTGAACGCCAGCCTTGACTTTGCCGTTCAGCTTGCCGACGCGGACGGCGACGTAACGCCGACCCCCGCGGCCCACATTCTGGTGGACGTGGTCGCCTAACTTGACCAGAGGGGGCAGTTAAACGCTGCCCCCTTGACAGGACACAAATTTTGATTGACCGGCCCCCCTCTTAACCCGCCGGGGCAGAGATATTAACGATGAAAAACCCGCAGCCATCCGCCCTGCAAACAGTGATGAAAGAGGCTAAGCGCGCTATCAAGCCGCTTATCTGGTTCAGCGCTGGTATCAACATACTGATGTTGACCGGGGCGTTCTACATGCTCCAAGTTTATCACCGCGTGTTGGGCAGCCACAGCTTGGAAACACTGGTAGTGCTGTCATTGATGGCGGCGACGGCGCTCGCGACAATGGCGGGGTTGGAGGTCGTGCGCGCGCGTCTTCTGGCTAAAGTCGGGACGTGGCTGAACGGTCGGCTGGCCCCGGTTCTCCTGACCGCATCGGTTGAATACGCCGCCTCGGCCCCCGGTCAGGTCAACGCCCGCGCGCTGCGTGACCTCGACCAGGTGCGGAATTTCTTCACCAGCCCGAGCATCTACCCGATCCTCGACGCACCCTGGGGACCGATTTTCCTAGGCGCTATTTTCCTCATGCACCCTTGGTTGGGCTGGCTGGCAACCTGCGGCGGTATCGTGCTGTTTGCGCTGGCGTTGCTCACCGAGTACCTGACCCGCAAACCAATGGCGGAAGCCGCGATCGCCCAGACGCGGGCTTACATGCAGGCCGAGCAAACGATCCGCAACGCCGAGGTCGTCCAGGCCATGGGCATGTTGAATCCCCTGCTCGAGAGCTGGAAGGCCCAGCAGAACGAGGCAAACAGAGGGCAATCTCTCGCCAGTAACCGATCCAGCGCTATCTCGGCCCTCGCGCGGTCTTTCCGGCTGGCACTCCAGATGGCCGTCCTCGGCCTCGGTGCCTACCTAGTGCTGCAAAACGAGGCTTCACCCGGTATCATGATCGCTGCTTCAATCCTGATGGGTCGCGCGTTGGCCCCGGTCGAGCAGGCGATCGGCACATGGAAGGCGACGGTCGGAGCGCGTGCCGCTTACCGGCGTCTCGCCGCGGGCGCCGGACAGCACCCGGAGGCCACCCCGGTTCTGCCACTGCCACGACCGAAAGGCAGGTTCGAGGCCGACAACCTCGTGCTTGCCCGACAGGGAGGCGAGCATATCCTGAAGGGGATCAGCTTCCACCTCGAGCCGGGTGAAGCAATGGCGCTGATCGGCCCCAGCGCGGCCGGCAAGACGAGTCTGGCGCGAATACTGGCCGGTGCCTGGCGTCCATCCGGGGGACGTGCGTTGCTGGACGGCATGGACGTTGCCCAATGGGCGGCGGAGGACCGTGGTCATTATGTCGGCTACTTGCCGCAGGACATCGAGCTCTTCGCCGGCACCGTCGCCGAAAACATCTGCCGCTTCGCCAAGCTCACCCCCGCAGTCTTCAACAACGTAGTCAAGGCCGCGCAGTTGGCGGGAGTTCACGACCTGATCAAAAGACTGCCGAAGGGTTACGCTACCGAGATCGGCGAATCCGGCGCGGTGCTGTCAGGCGGGCAACGCCAACGCATCGGGTTGGCGCGGGCGCTCTACGGAGACCCGGCACTCCTCATCCTGGACGAGCCCAATTCCAACCTCGACCGCGAGGGCGAGGACGAATTGATTGCAGCCTTCGGTACAATCAAGGCGGCGGGTACGACCGTTGTCCTGATCGCGCACCGACCGAACATCATCGAGAAAGTTGACAAGATACTGGTCATCAACCGGGGCCAACAAGACCTCTACGGTCCACGTGACTATGTCTTCAACGAGCTCACCGCGCGCATCCGCAAGGTGCGTCAGATGCCAGCCATAGTAGCGAACCAGGCATGAAAACGGGAACAGATATTAACGTCGTGCCGTTACCCGTCGCGCCGCCCTCCCTCCTGGAGCCGGAACCCCTCCGTATCACGGGTGTGACTCGCACCGGGTTCGCGATCATGTTCCTGTTCTTCGGCGTGGCCGGGGGGTGGGCGGCGCTGGCACCGTTGGACAGCGCCGCGGTGGCACAAGGCGTCATCAAGGTCGCCGGCGACCGCAAGCTCATCCAGCACCTCGAGGGCGGCATCATCGCGGAGTTGAACGCCGCCAACGGCGATATCGTCAAGGCGGGCAAGATCCTCATCCGGCTCGACAGCACACAGGCAACGGCGCAGCTTGACCTGATTCAGAACCGGATAGCAACGCGTGAGGCGCTGGCCGCGCGTCTCAGGGCTGAGCGTGACGGCAAGGCCGAGATCGAGTTTGATCCGAGGCTGCTCGCAAATCCCGCCACCGCAGTAAAGGACGCGCTGGCCGCACAGCGTGACGTGTTCGCGGCGAAGCACCACAATTTGAAAGACGAGCGGGAAATTCTCGGCCAGCGCCGTCACCAGATCGAGGGAGAGATAACGGGACTGGAGGAGCTCATCGTCACCGAGGACAAGCAGATCGAGGCGATCGAGGGTGAAACCAAAGACCTTGAGAGCCTGCTAAAAAAGGGGCTGACCACCCGCGAGCGGAAGCTGTTGCTCAGACGACAACAGCGGGAGATCGAGGGGGAGCGCGCTACCAACGTCGCGGCAATCGCTCGTGCCAGAAGCGCCATGGCCGAGATCGACATGCAGATTCTGAACCTCAACACAGTGCGGCTGAACCAGGCCGTCGAGGAATTCAGCAAGGTCGAGGCGGAGCTGTTTGACCTCAGACAGCAGGAGCGTTCCGCCAAGGACGTGCTTACCCGTACCGATGTCGTCGCACCAGTCGACGGCATCGTTATGGACCTGAAGGTCCACACGGCGGGCGGTGTCGTGAAACCAGGTGAGACATTGATGACGGTCGTGCCGCTCGGACAGCAACTCGTGGTCGAGGCCATGGTCAAACCAGAGGATGTCGAGACGATCGCCCCCGGACAGCCCGCGCGCGTCAGCTTCCCCGCCTTTGCCCGCTACAACCTGCCGCCACTCGATGGCGTCGTGGAGATCGTGTCGGCTGACCGCATGGTGGAGGAGCGCAGCGGGGCACCGTATTTCGCCGCGACCGTGTTGATCGACAAGAGCGAACTCGCCAAGCTGGAGGGCCGCAAGCTGCTGCCCGGCATGTCGAGCGAGGCGATGATCCGGACGGGTGCTCGCACCGTGCTTTCCTACCTCGCCGAGCCGATCACGCAGAACTTCCGCCGCGCGATGCGGGAAAAATAGCCGCAGGCCGCCCAACGAGTTCTCTATCTGGCTAGGGCGTGAACTCATAAATGGGCATGGTATCTAAAATCCCTTCCGCCGGCTCGGGCGTTGTCGCCAGCACCCTCATCAGGGAGGATACAATGATCAAGCGGGGACGCATGTGGGTGATAAGGGCTTCGTGGGTCCTTTGGCTTTTTACACTGCCCGCCCAGGCGAGCAACTTAGGTGATCTTGTCAGGAATGGCGACGTCGCAGCGGTGACTTCCGCCTTGGACAAAGGCGCCGCGATTAACGAAGTTGACGGTGTTACGGCGCTCTATATCGCCTGCGAAGTCGGAAATGTCGAATTGGCAAAACTTCTGATCAATCGTGGGGCGGACGTTAACCTGCCCGTCAGTTGGCAAAGAACGCCACTCTACGCCGCCAACAAGGGTGGGTACGCTGACATCGTGAAGCTGTTGCTCGATAATGGGGCCAATCCAAATCAGGTGGCCAAAGCCCAGACCCCGCTGCACGTGGCTGCCGAGAATGGCTGCCTTCAGTGCGTCATCCATCTTGTGGAAGCTGGAGCAGAGGTCAACGCACTGACATCGAATGGAAGTCCGCCCATACATTTGGCCAAGCTCAGTGGTCACGACGACGTCGTGGCCTACTTGCGCAGTCATGGCGCCGGACGACCGGCCCTAGCGCCGATTTCGGCACGACTTGCGTCGGCAAACGCTGAATTGGGCAAAGAATTTTTCGACAGAACGTGCGGGGCTTGTCATCTTGCAGCGCCGGGGGTCAAGGTTTCCAAAAAGGCCAATCTGTGGGGCATCGTAGGGCGGCCGAAGGCTTCGCAAAGCGATGTCGAGTATTCGTCAAGTCTAAAGGACGCTGGTGGACCTTTGAGGAACTCAATTTTTTTATCTCAAACCCCGCACTCACTTTGCCCGGAACAGATATGATTTTCCCGGGTCTGCAGGACGAGAAGCAGCGAGCAGACCTCATCGCTTACCTGCGGACCTTGAGTGACACACCGTTGCCGCTTCCCGAGAATTGATTGCTCCTGTCTGGCGGGTACCGTGATCCGCAAATTGACTTGCAAGCGATCCGCATTTGGCTACGCGCTTATGAGTCCACGCCCCAGATCAGGACCGGCCCCGATCCGGATGCAGAGCGGTTCGCATTCCACCGCTCCCGAGCCGCGCCAAAGTAAAACGCTGACCCGGAACCGAAACGCGCGACGCGCATTTTAGCTTTAGCTGGTGGTCCGTCAGGGCTGGCAGCCTATTGCTCGAACTGTGAGATTGCACTTGAATTTCATTCAGCAGGCGGGTGGGCTTCCGGGGAACTCTGCCGAACTGATGCAGGGTTTGCCCGTCGCTGTATATACGACCGACAAGCAGGGCCACATCACGTTCTTCAATGAAGCGGCGGCTGAACTCTGGGGGCATCGCCCGGTCCTCGGCAAGGACCAATGGTGCGGGTCCTGGAAGCTCCGTCACCTCGACGGCCGCATCATGGAGCATAGCGAATGCCCGATGGCGATCGCCTTGCTGGAAGAGCGGGATGTCCGCTGGGGCCAGGCGATCGCCGAACGGCCGGACGGCGAGCTGATACCGTTCAGGGCGCACCCGGTCTTGCTGCGCGATAAAAAGGGCAATGTCGTGGGCGCCATGAACACGCTGATCGACCTACGCACTCAGACGCAGGCCGACGAGGCCCGGACGCGCCTTGCCGCGATCGTCGAATCGTCGATGGACGCGATCGTCTCGAAGGACATCAACGGCATCATCACCAGCTGGAACGATGCGGCGGAACGCCTGTTCGGCTACACGCCCGCCGAGGCGATCGGCCGGCCGGTGACGATGCTCATTCCGCACGACCATCTTGACGAGGAAGTCTCGATCATCAGCCGCATACGCGCCGGCGAGCGTGTGCCGTCCTACGAAACGGTCCGGCAGCGCAAGGACGGCTCGCGCGTTCCAGTGTCGCTCACCATTTCGCCAATCCGCGACGGCATCGGCCGCATCATCGGCGCCTCGAAGATCGCGCGCGACATCAGCGTTACCAAGGAAAGCGAGCGGCGCATCCGGTTGCTCATGCGCGAAGTCAACCATCGGGTGAAGAACCAGTATTCGGTCATCATCTCGATGATCCGCGAAACCACCAAGAAGGCCAGCACGCCGCAGGCTTTCCTCGACCAGGTGCGCGAGCGGATCATGGCGCTTTCGGAATCCCACGACCTTCTCGTCAACGCCGAGTGGCGCGGCGCCACGGTCGCCGAACTTGTCGGGGCGCAGATCAGACCGTTTGCCGCGCAGGACCGGGTCTCGGTGAACGGACCGCTGATCGTGCTCGAACCGAACGCGGTGCAGTATCTCGGCATTGCCTTTCACGAGCTTGCCACCAATTCGGCAAAGCATGGCGCCCTGTCGCACCAGGCGGGACGGGTCGAAATCGCATGGCAGGTGACGGATGCAGCCGACGGCGCCGGCATGTTCCGCCTGGTGTGGCGTGAACTGGACGGGCCTGTCGTCGACGGCATGGCGCGCCAGGGTTTCGGCACGGTCGTCCTCAAGCGCGTCGCGCCCCAGGCGCTGAGGGGCACAAGCAGCCTGGAATTCGACAGACAGGGGGTCGTCTGGTCGCTCGAGGCGCCGATGTCTTCCGTGGAGACGTCCTTCGCCGCCGCCTTGGCATAGTGAGGGAACCATCGTCCCTGCCTGAGGTTCTCCGTATGAAGGGAGGACTGGCCATGGACGACGACGCACAGAACCATGCCCGCAAGGTGCGTGACGAGACCTCCTTGGCACGCTCATTGGCGGCGGAGACTGGCATCACCTTTGACCAGGCGTGGGAGCTGATCGCCTTGATCGGCACCAATCGCAGTTCCCTGCTGCGCGAGGCCCGACTGTTGAAGAAGCGGTCGGGCCAGTTGCCTCGCTAGGCGAGGCGACGTTAGCGGAGACCGGGTTCAGCTGGCTCATCCTGGACGCCGAGACTGCCGTTTTCGGCCAGTTCGCCGTTGGGCAGCGGGCCGCATCCCTCGACAATGGCGGTCAGGCCATCAAATTCCATAGGCGCGCCATAGAATTGGGACACTTGCACGACAAGACACTCGACGTCTTCAAGCGCAATGTTTTCGGAGAGATTGCTCCGCCGCACCTCCTCGGCCACGGCGGTGACGTTGACTACGCCTCGCGCGTGCAGCGCCGTCAGGACCTGAACATTGAGATCTTCCCGCAATTGAACCGAATATCCATAGCGCATGGGAAAGCCCTTTCAGGACCGATTTCCTTGAGATAAAACATGCGCCTTGCGGGATCGGACTGCAAGAAAAATATTCATAATTATCTATTATAATCAATTATTTAGCAGAGTGCGCCGATCGCTCAATAGACGCCTGTCGCTCATCGTCGGACTTGTACGCCGGTCGCTGCACCAACACTCTTGACGACAAAGGTGGCAAGCACTAACTCTACTGTCACTGAGCGAAATACTAACTTGTCTCGTTTTCGTTTCCGGCGATGGGAGGCGTCAATGGCTGACTTGGAACGACCCGAACGACTTCAGATCATGCTGACGGCCGAGGAATTGGCAGCCTTGGAGAACTGGCGTTTTGAAAAACGCATGCCAAGCCGCTCGGCCGCGGTTCGAGAATTGCTGCGGCGCGGCCTCGACTCAGATGGGTTCTTGACGGCGGCGCAAGGTTCCAAATCCCAGGACTTTGGCATCCTGCCCAATTCCGAAATTACCGACGGACCGGCTGAGTAGGCCTAGAGCGGTTCATCGTTTCACGGAAACGCCGAACCGCTCTATCTCTTTGTTTGACGCAATTCCGGACCGCTACGCACTTTTCCTGGAATTGCTCTATCTCTTTGTTTTGACGCAATTCCGAACGGAAAACCGCTACGCACTTTTCCTGGAATTGCTCCAGGTCGCGTCCTCTATCTCGGCTTGCCTCTGCGCCGCTTCGTCGGCGCTGAACGCGTGGCTCTCAGTCGGTCCTGATCCAGACGCCCTTGGTGTTCAGATATTCGTCCAGGTGCTCGGCCCCGCCCTCGCGGCCGTAGCCGCTCATCTTGTAGCCGCCGAACGGCACCGCCGGGTCGAGCGCGTGATAGGTGTTGACCCAGACCGAGCCGGCGCGCAGGCGGTTGGCCAGCTGATGCGCCTTGCCGACATCGCGCGTGAACACGCCGGCGGCAAGCCCATAGGGCGTGTCGTTGCCGCGCCGCACCGCCTCGTCCAGCGTGTCGAAAGGCAGCGCCGAGATGACCGGGCCGAAGATCTCTTCCCTGGCGATGCGCATGTCGTCGGTCACGCCGGAGAAAACGCCCGGCGTGATGAAATTTCCCGAGCCAAGCGCCCCTTCGGTGATGCGCGTACCGCCGGTCAGCAGCCTGGCGCCTTGCCGCGTGCCGTCCTCGATGAAGCCGGTGACGCGTTCGAGCTGGCGGAGCGAAATCAGCGGCCCGATCTCGGTCGCCGGATCGGCGCCATCGCCGATCCGGAGCTTTGCCGCGAAGGCGGCGACCCGTTCGACGAATTCCTCATAGATCGGCCGTTCGACGAACAGCCGCGAACCGGCGATGCAGATCTGGCCGGAATTGGCGAAGACCGACATCGCCGCGACCGGCACGGCGCGTTCGAGATCGGCGTCGGCGCAGACGATCACCGGCGACTTGCCGCCAAGCTCGAGCGAGACGCGCTTCATGTTGGAGGCGGAAGCGCGCAGGATGTTCTGGCCGGTGGCGGTGGAGCCAGTGAAGACCAGCTTGTCGACATCCATATGGGCGGTCAGAGGCGCGCCGGCCTCCGCACCCGTGCCGGTGACGATGTTGACGACGCCGTCCGGCACGCCCGCTTCCAGCATCAGGTCAGCAATCAAGAGCGGCGTCAGCGGCGCCTCCTCCGAGGGCTTGAGCACGATGGTGCAGCCGGTGGCCAACGCCGGGCCGATCTTCCAGATCGAAGCGGCGGTCGGTGCGTTCCAGGGAATGATGGCGCCGACAACGCCAACCGGCTCCTTGCGCGTGTAGGAGACGATGTCGCCGGGCAGCGAATTGCCGATCGTGTGGCCATGGATGGACGTGGCCATGCCGGCATAGAAGCGCAGCATGCCGAGCACGCGGTTCCTGTTGGCAAGCGTGCGGGCGATGGGCATGCCCATGTCGGTGGTGTCGGAAAGCGCGATCTCCTCCCAATGGCGCTCCATGAGATCGGCAATCTTCAAGAGCAGAAGCTGGCGCTCATAGGGCTTGAACCGGCTCCACGGCCCCTCGAAGGCGCGGCGGGCAGCGGCGACCGCCAGGTCGATATCTTTGGAATCGGCTTGCGGCACTGTGCCGATCACCGCCCCGGTGGCGGGATTGCGCGTCTCGAAGCTGCGCCCGCTTGCGGCATCGCACCATTTGCCGTCGATCAGCATCTTGCGATGCCGGCCGTCGATGGGGGCGCGCAAGGATAAATCTCTGGCCGATACCGTCATCTTGCAAATCCCGATTTTCGCATGGACTCAGCCTAGTTGAAGACCGTCATTCAAACAAAGGCAATCGCGGGGGGCGTCGACCTGACGGCGCCCCGGATTCGATCGCCGGCTTGAGCGTTTTCCGCGGCGCGCAGGTGCTCTGCTTGCACCGCCGGAGCCTCTCAGTGAGTAGCCGGCACAGGCTTTCCACCCCGCTCCCTGGTTCGAGACGAGCGAGACTCGCGTGGCGGCGAAGCCGTGGCGGCTGTCGTGCGCCCGGCGATCAGATCCGCCGCCTTTTCGGCGATCATGATGACGGCGGCGTTGGTGTTCGAGGAGACGATGCGCGGCATCACCGAGCTGTCGCAGACGCGCAGGCCCTGCAGGCCACGCACGCGAAGCTCGGGATCGACGACGCTTTTCGCATCACCGCCCATCCGGCAGGTGCCGACCGGATGGTAGGCGCTGCGCCCGTGCTCCCGGGCGAAGGTTTCCAGCGCCGCGCGCCCATTCGTCCCCACCCCCGGCAGGTGTTCGCGCCGGATGAAGGGCGCAAAAGCCGGCTGCGACAGGATCTCGCGGCTGATCTCGATGCCCTCGACGGCGCGCTCGAGATCGTAGCGCTCGGCGAACGGGTTTGGATCGATGACCGGCGGCGCGCGCAGGTCCGCCGATCTCAGCGTGACGCTGCCGCGTGAGCGAGGCCGCACATGGTAGGAGTTCAGCGTGCAGCCATTGCCGCCGGGAACCGAGCCGATGCCTTCCTCGACGCCGGCGCCGGGCAGGAAATGGAACTGGATGTCGGGGGTCTTCTCGGTGCGGTCGCCCCACCAGAAGGCGCCGGCCTCGACAATGTTGGACGCCACCGGCCCCTTGCCGAACAGCGCATATTCGAGGCCGGCGACCGCCTGCCAGCGCTTCTTCTTGTAGCGGTCGATGCCGTGCGGACCGTTGAGCTCGGCGACGACGTCGACATCCATGTGATCATGCAGGTTTTGCCCGACGCCGGGCAGGTCGTGGCCGACCTCGATGCCATGCTGGCCGAGATGGGTGGCCGGGCCGATGCCGGACAGCATCAAGAGCTTGGGCGAGCCGATGGCGCCGGCGGTGACGATCACCTCGCGCCCGGCGCGCAGCAGTTCTGGACGGCCGTTGACGATGATCTCGACGCCGATCGCGCACCCGTTCTCGACGACGATGCGGCTGACCGTGGCGTCGGTGCGCAGTTCGAGGTTCCTGCGGCCAAGCGCCGGCTTGAGATAGGCGACGGCCGTGCTGCTGCGCTTACCGTTGCGCGTCGTGGTCTGGTAGAAGCCGGCGCCTTCCTGCTCGCCGGCATTGAAGTCGGCCCTGAACGGAAGGCCGGCTTCTTGTGCGGCCCTGATGAAGACGCGCGTCAGCGGATGCGGCGTGCCGCTGGAAACGCCGAGCGGCCCCTCGATGCCGTGCTGCGGACCGGCGAAGGTGTCGTTGCCCTCGGAGCGCCGGAAATACGGCAGCACCTCGGCATAGCTCCACCCCGCACAGCCGTCCTCGGTCGCCCATCCGTCATAGTCCTGCGGACAGCCGCGGGTGAACACCTGGGCGTTGATCGAGGAGCCGCCGCCAAGAACACGGGCCTGCGGATAGACCATGGTGCGCCCATCGATCATCTTGCCGGGTGCCGTCTCGTAGCCCCAGATCAGCGGGCCGGACGTCATCTTGAAGAAGCCTACGGGCAAATGGATGTAGCGGTCGGTGTCGGGCGGGCCGGCCTCCAGCAGGACGACCGACAGGTCCGGATCGTCGCTCAGCCTTGCGGCAAGAACGCAGCCGGCCGAGCCGCCGCCGACGATGATGTAGTCCGGCATTTTTCCTCCCGTTGCTTCCGGCCCTGGCGCGCCCAACGATCTCAAGTCCCTTGTGCCGCGTCAAGAGAAAGGGTATGGTTGCCGTGTTGAATGGTTGTCGTACAAGTGGAGGAACTTGGCAACCCCTGCCGAAGAGCCCGGCGCTCCCCGCGCATGTCGCCGATCGGAAAAACACCGATTTCAACTGGGAGGTTCGAGAATGAAGGACAGGACAATTTCCGCGCGTTCCGGCATGGTCAGCCGCCGGACGCTGATGATGGGCGCCACCGCCGGCCTGGCGGCCGTCGCGATGCCGAGTGTCTTGCGGGCGCAGGACAAGCCGACGCTGGTGACGTCGATCCGCTCGCTATCCAACCCCTACCATGCCGTCTGGAAGACCGGCGCCGAGGCCTACGCCAAGGCTGTCGGGCTGGAGCATGTGACGCTGGTTTCGGAAGGCAACAGCGAGAAGGGCATCGCCAATATCAAGGCCATGCTGGCCAAGACCGGCGGCAACATGGTGCTCAATTCCGACCCCAACGACACGCCGGATGCGCGGCCGATCGTCGAGGCCTGCGCCAAGGCGGGCGCCTATGTCGTGACGCAGTGGAACAAGCCGCCGGACCTGCACCCGAAGGACTTCAATCCGAACTATGTCTCCCATATCGAGTTCGACGGCATCTCGAGCGGCAAGACCATCGCCGAGATCCTGTTCAAGACGATCGGCGGCAAGGGCGGCATCGTGGCGCTCGGCGGCCTGATCTCGACCACTGCGGCGATCGAACGCAAGAAGGGCCTCGACGCGGCACTTGCCGCCAATCCCGACATCAAGCTGCTCGACTTCCAGGTCGCCAACTGGAAATCGACCGAAGCCTTCGATTTGATGGGCAATCTGCTCACCCGCTTCGGCGACGACATCAAGGGCATCTGGGCCGCCAATGACGACATGGGCTCCGGCGCGCTCGAAGCGTTGCGCGCCGAAAACCTCGCCGGCAAGGTGCCGATCGTCGGCGTCGACGGCATCAAGACGGCGGTCGACGCGGTGCGCACGGGCGAGTTCGCCTGCACCGTGACCTCGGATCCGTTCTGGCAGGGCGGCATGGGCCTGGCCATCGGCTACAACGCCAAGATCGGCAAGTTCGATCCCACCAAGGAACCGCCGGAGCACCGCGAATTCTACGGCAAGGCGGTGCTGATTTCGCACGACAATGTCGAGGAATACTACAAGACCAATGTCGAGGCACAACCGACAGTGGACTGGAACGATCTGTGGGGTCGAGTGACCGGAGCGATCCGCACCTGACCCATTGGAGCGGGCCCGCTTTCTCCCTGGCGGCGGCCCGCTCCCTTTTGCAGGCGTCGTGCGTTGCTCGGCGACTGCCGTTCTGCAGACGGGAAGCGGTTTCTTGACAATCGATACAGAACCCATGAAGTCCGTTTCGGACATCGAGCGGACAACGCTTATGACACTCCTCCCCGGCCGTATCGCCGCCCTGTTCGGCGGCAGGCGCTGGCGCAGCCTGGCACCGCTGGCAGTGCTGATCGCCTTGTGCGTGCTGATCTCTGTCGCCAATCCCAATTTCATCGAGCTGCGCAATCTCGTGCGCGTCGCCAATTCCGCGGCCGTGCCGCTGACGATGGCGATGGGGCTGACCTTCATCATCCTGATGGGCAGCATCGACCTTTCGGTCGAAGGCACGCTGTCGGTGGCGGCCATGGTGGTGGTGCTGCTCGCCGCCAACGACAGCAACGGCAATGACTATGGCTGGCTGGCGGTGCTGGCGGCCATCGGGGCCGGCACCGCCATGGGGCTGGTCAGCGGCCTTGTGCAGACAGTGCTGCGGATTCCTTCCTTCATGGCGACGCTCGGCATGTGGTTCATCGGCCTTGGGCTCTCGGTCTACATGCTCGGCGGCTCGGCGATCCGGCTCAACGACGCCTCGATCCGCGAGCTGGCGCTCGCCCGTCTGCTCGGCCTGCCGCTGGCGGTCTGGGTCGCCGCCGGGGCATTCCTGCTCGCCGCAGTCATCCAGTACTACACGAAGCTCGGGCGCCACATTCTGGCGATCGGCGGCGATGAGGATGTGGCCAAGCTCTCCGGCGTCAACGTCACAGGCGTGCGCATCACTGCCTTCGCGCTCGCCGGCTTCTTCTTCGGCATTGCTGGCGTGCTTGCCGCCGCCCAGCTTGGCCAGTCGCACGCCGTCATCGGCGACGGCAGGCTGTTTGCCGCGGTCACCGCCGTCGTGGTCGGCGGCACGGCGCTGACCGGTGGCGAAGGCGGCGTCGTCAACACGCTGATCGGCGTGCTGATCGTCACCGTGCTTGCCAACGGCATGATCCTGCTCGGCATCTCGCCCTACATCCAGCAGACCGTGCAGGGCCTGATGATCATCGCCGCGGTGGCGCTGTCGCTCGACCGCGTCCGCCTCAAGATCGTCAAGTGAACGCCATGCTGCGCGCCGCCAATATCATCAAGAATTTTCCCGGCGTGCACGCCTTGCGCGACGTCAGCATCGAGGTTCGGCCGAACGAAGTGGTCGGGCTGATCGGCGAGAACGGCGCCGGCAAGTCGACGCTGATGCGGGTGCTGGCCGGCACCTATCGGCCGGATGGCGGCAGCCTCACCCTCGACGGCGAACAGCTCAAGCTGCGCAATGCGCGCGACGCGGTACGACACGGCATCGGCATGGTGTTCCAGGAGCAATCGCTGGTGCTCAACCTGACGGTGGCCGAGAACATCTATCTCGGCGAGGAAAACCGCTTCACACGTCTCGGCATCGTCAACTGGCGTGCCATGAACAGTGCGGCGCGCCGCCAGCTTGCCAAGATCGGCGTCGACATCGACGTCACCCGGCGCACCTCCGAGCTCACCTTCGCGGCGCGCCAGATGGTCGAGCTGGCCAAGGCGCTGACCCTGGAGGAAATGGTCGAGCGGCCGTTGCTGATCCTGCTCGACGAGCCGACCTCCGTGCTCAACGGCGCCGACATCGAGGTGCTGTTCGCGCGCGTCCGCGCGCTCAAATCCCGCGCCAGCTTCGTCTTCGTCTCGCATCGCCTCGACGAGGTGCTGGCGATCTCCGACCGCGTCTACACGATGAAGGATGGCGCGGTGGTCGCCGAACACAGCACCGCCGACGTCACCGCGCCGGAACTGCACGAGATCATGGTCGGTCGCGGGCTGCAGGCCGAATATTACCGCGAGGCCCGCCAGCAGCAGCCGCGCGACGAGATCCGGGTCGAAACCAGGGGACTGGGTGCCGCCGGCGCCTATCGCGGCGTCGATCTCAAGATCCGCGCCGGCGAGATCGTCGGCATTGCCGGTGTCGTCGGCTCGGGCCGCGAGGAGGTCACGCGTACGATCGGCGGACTGCTCCAGCACAGCGCGGGCGAATTGAAGATCGCCGGCGAGGCGGTGCATTTCGGCTCGCCGGAGCCGGCCGTGCGCAAGGGTATCGGCTATGTGCCGCGCGAGCGGCGGCTCGAAGGCCTGGTGATGTTCCTGTCGATCGCGGAGAACATCTCGCTGGCCGACCTGTCGAGCGTGATGCGCCATGGCGCGATCGACTATGGCAAGGAGCGGCGGCTCGCCGCCGACTGGATCAAGCGGCTGCGCATCAAGGCGCCAGGCCCCGATGCCGCCTGCCGCAAGCTCAGCGGCGGCAACCAGCAGAAGGTGGTGCTGGCGCGCTGGATGACGGCGGGCTCGCGCATCCTCGTGCTCGACCATCCGACACGGGGTCTCGACGTCGGCGCCAAGGAAGAGGTCTACGAGCTGGTTCGTGATCTCTGTGAGCAGGGCGTCGCGATCCTTCTGATCTCCGACACGCTGGAGGAGACGATCGGCCTGTCGCATCAGGTGCTGGTGATGCGCGACGGCGAGATCACCGCGCGTTTCGACGCCAGTCCGGGAAACAAGCCGAAGCAGGTCGACCTGTTGCGGGCGATGGTGTGAGGCAGGCCGATGAATGAGATCTTTTCACTCAGGCCCTTCCTCGACAGCAAGTGGACGCACGGCGCCATACCGCTGGTGCTGCTTGTCGCCCTCTTGCTGATCATCGAGATCGCCGCGCCCGGCTTCCTGACCGGCGAGACGACCGCGCTGCTGTTCGCCAACACAGCGGTGCTGTTCATCCTGGCGACCGGCGTCACCTTCGCCATCCTGCTCGGCGGCATCGACCTGTCGATCCAGGCCGTCGCCTCGCTGGCCAGCGTCATCCTGGCGCAGTTGCTGCCCTCGCTTGGGCTCGCCGCCTTTCCGGTGGCGATCCTGTCCGGTCTTGCCTTCGGAATGCTGAGCGGCATCGTCCATGTCAAGCTGCGCGTGCCGTCCTTCGTGGCGACGCTGGCCACGGGCGGCGTGGTGACCGGCATCGCGCTCTGGGTGTCCGACGGCCGCGCCATCACCATCGAGGAAGCGGGGCGCGAAAACACCGCCTGGATCAATGCGACGGTCGCCGGGGTGCCGGTGGTGGTGCTGATCTCGGCGGTGATCGGCATCGTCAGCTTTCTCGCGCTGCGCTACACGCGCTTCGGCCGCCAGGCGATCGCCGTCGGCGCCGGCGAGCCGGCCGCCTGGGCCGCCGGCATCAATGTCGACCGCACCAAGATCGTCGCCTTCGCGGCGTCCGGCATGCTGGCGGCAATAGCCGGCGTGGTGCTGGCAGCCAGGCTGTCGAGCGGTTCGCCGGTTCTCGCCAATCAGCTGCTGCTGCCGGCGATTGCCGCCGTCATCGTCGGCGGCACGGCCATCACCGGCGGGCTGGGCGGGGTCGCCCGCACGGCGGTCGGCGCGCTGATCATCTCGATCGTGCGCATCGGCATGACCTTCGTCGGCATCAACATCTTCCTGGAAAACATGGTGTTCGGTGCAGTCCTCATCGCCGCCGTCGCCATCACCATCGACCGCAGCAAGATCGCGGTCATCAAGTGACAGAGCCTAGCGCATCGCCTCCCAAGCAAGCGCGGACAGGACGGGACCGCAACGGCGCAACGCCGAGGCGGCTCCGCTTGCCCAGGTCACTACATCGTGTCGAGGCCGATCAGCTCGATCTTGTAGCCGTCCGGGTCTTCGACAAAGGCAATGTGGGTGGTTCCATGCAGCATCGGCCCGGGCTTGCGCGGGATCTTGGCACCGCGCTTCTCGAGTTCGGCACAGACGGCGTAGATGTCGTTGACGCCGAGCGCCAGATGGCCGAAGCCGGTGCCGATCTCATAGGGCTCCTCCCTGCCCCAGTTCAGCGTCAGTTCGACGACGGCCTCCTTGTCCTCCGGGCCGTAGCCGACAAAGGCATTGGTGAACTTGCCGCCGGGATAGTCGTCCCGGCGCAGCAATGTCATGCCGAGAACCTCGGTGTAGAAGGCAATCGACTTGTCGAGGTCGAGAACCCTGATCATGGTGTGCATGTAGCGGAAGCGGCCTGCGGCGTCGCTCATGGGGAAAGTCCTCCGGATTCGGCGATTTGTCTGTCTGATCATCCGCATCAAACGGTTGGTGGGGCTTCGCTTGATGTTCTTAATCAGGGTTGTATGATAACACTACAAGTACAATGGTTGTCCAGCCGTTTTCCGAGGGGTCGCAGAGCCAGATCATGAACGCCGTGCAGCCCACATCGCTGATCGCCACGCTGGCCGGCGTGCTGCCGGACGGCGGGCTGCTGACCGCCGACGAGGATCTGGCGCGCTACAGCCGCGACTGGTCGGGCGATCATTTCGGCCGCCCGCTGGCGGTGGCGCGTCCGGCTTCGGTCGAGGAGATGTCGGCCCTGATGCGGCGCTGCCATGAGGAGCGCATTCCGGTCGTGCCGCAGGGCGGCCTGACCGGTCTCGTCGGTGCGGCGGTGGCGGCCGACAGCTGCGAAGTGGTGATCTCGCTGGAGCGCCTGAACAGGATCCGCTCGGTCAGCCCGATCGATTTCGCCATGGTGGTCGAGGCCGGCTGCATTCTCGAGGACGCCAAGCGCGCGGCGGAAGAGAACGACTGCCTGCTGCCGATCACCTTCGGGGCGCAGGGAAGCTGCCGCATCGGCGGCAATGTCGCCACCAATGCCGGTGGCTTCAATGTGCTGCGCTACGGCATGACCCGCGACCTCGTGCTTGGACTGGAGGTGGTTCTGGCCGACGGGCGGGTGTGGAACGGGCTGAAGGTGCTGCGCAAGGACAATCGTGGTTATGACCTCAAGCAGGTCTTCATCGGCAGCGAAGGCACGCTCGGCATCGTCACCGCGGCGGCGCTGAAGCTCTATCCCAAGCCGACCCAGGTCGAAACCGCGTTGATCGGGCTGCGCTCGATCGAGGACGCCATGGCGCTCTATGCGCGGGCGCGGCGCGACTGCAGCGACCTCTTGACCGCCTTCGAGCTGATCCTGCGCGGCGGCATCGAGATCACGCTGCAGGCCCGGCCGGACTTCGCCGATCCGCTCGCCAGGCCCTACCCGGTCTACGTCCTGGCCGAGGTTTCTTCCGGCGGGCTGGTCGATCTCCAGGCCATGCTGAGGGATTTTCTGGCCGTTGCGGCCGATCTCGTCGAGGATGGCGTCATGGCGTCGAGCCGCGCCCAGGGCGAGCGGCTGTGGCTCTACCGCGAGATCATGGTCGAACGCCAGGGCCGCGGTGGCCGCTATCTGCGCACCGACGTCTCGGTGCCGATCTCCAGGCTCGCCGATTTCGTTACCGACGCGCTGGCGGCGCTGGAGCGGACCCGCCCCGACGCGCTCGCCGTCACCTATGGCCATGTCGGCGACGGCAACATCCACCTCAACGTCGTGCCGCCGGAAGGCATGGCAGCCGAAGCGGTCGAGCATCTGTTCGAAGAGGCGGAAAAGCAGATCTTTGCCGTCGTCGACCGCTATGGCGGGTCGATCAGCGCCGAGCACGGCATCGGCCGGGTCAAGCAGAAGGCGTTCCTCGAACGCATCGACCCGGTGGCGCTCGATCTTGCGGCCGGCATCAAGGACGCGTTCGACCCGCACCGCATCTTGAGCAATGGCCGCATTCTGGCGTCCAAATCCTCCCTCGACTATAGGTGAGCGATGACGCTGAAGCTCGACAAAGTCAATCGTGGTCCGCATCTCTCGACTCTGGTCGCGAGTTCCATCTCGCGCGAGATCGCGCAGGGACGACTGAAGCCTGGCGACCAGCTGCCGACCGAGCAGGCACTGGCGACAACTTTCGGGGTCAGCCGCAACGTCGTGCGCGAGGCGATCGCAAGGCTGCGCTCGGAAGGCCGCATTTGGTCGCAGCAAGGACGCGGCGCCTTCGTCACCGATGCCAACAACCCGACCGTGCTGACCATCGACTACGAAGCGCTGCAGCGGGCCGATTCCTTCCGCAGCCTGTTCGAACTGCGCGGCATCCTCGAAGTGCAGGCCGCCGCACTCGCCGCCAGACGGCGCACCGATGCCGATCTCGCGGCGATGAGCGAGGCGCTGGCCGGCATGCGCGCGGCACCCTACGGCAGCGTTGCCTGGCTGCGCAGCGACCTCGAGTTCCACCGCACCGTCGCCGAGGCGACGCGCAACAGCTACATGGGCCAGTTCCTGGTTTTCGTGTCCGAACGGGTGCGCGAAAGCATTCTCGCCGCCGGCAACCAGCAGAAATCCGACGACATGGCGCGCATCACGCTCGGCGAGCATGAGCGCATCCTGAAAGCGATCCGTGCCGGCGACGCTGAAGAGGCACAGGCGGCGATGCGCGACCATCTGGCCGGTGCGGCGCTGCGCGTTGGGCTGCATGATGGGGAGGCGGCGGAGGAAGCTGCAGCGCCGACGAAGGAGGTGGCGTCTCCGGTGCGGCATTCGAGATTGCGGAAGGCTGTGCGGGGGCGGGTTGGGGGGTAGCGGTTTCGTCCTGCCTTCGTTGTAAGGTCGTCAACCGGCAAATCGCATATGTCAGCGCTAGCCCCCTCTCCGTCTCGGCTTTGCCGAGCCACCTTTCCCCCATTTCATGGGGCGAGGAAATGCTAATCGCAGAGGTCGCGGCCTTTGAAAGCTTGGGTTCCTCGCCCCCACAAAGTGGGGGAGAGGTGGCTCGGCGAAGCCGAGACGGAGAGGGGAGCGGCTTGCGCGATTTCACGCCGCCGGCGGCCCCGCCAACGACACCCAATTCAACCCCGCAGCAATATCCGACAACGCCGGCTTCTCGCCATGGCCGGTGGTGGCCGCATCCCCACCGCGCTATTTCAGAGGCAGAAAGAGTTCAAGGACCACTTCGCGTAGCGGCCCCTCAGGGAAGTGCGACAGATGTCGCTGGCAATAGATCGGAAAGTCGCGTGCTTCCTCGCCGCTAGCTGGTAGCCATTCACGGTAGAGGTAGAGCGCTGCGGGTTCGAGATTGTTGGTGTTGCCGGGGTAGCGCAGCACCGCGCAGCGTCCGCCGGGGATCACGCCAGCCTTCATTTGCGCGTCGTTCGCCTCGATCGGCTGGTCGGTTCCGGCACAAATGTCCATGCTATAGTCGGCCGGGACCGCGGGCTCCCTTTCGGAACGGAAGACGTTGAAAGTCGGGCTTGTCTCGGGCGACAGACCGGCGGCTTTGCGCCAGGCGATGAACCGCTGGATGGTGTCCTGGAGCGTCGCCCGGTCTCCGCGATGCTCCATGATCGCCACCGGCGTGGGCGGCACATCGCGGATCGTCACGTCGTCGGGTTCGAAGATTATCTGCATGAGCGTGTTCCTTGCTTTGTCGAGAGGCCCAAAGGCCATGAGCCACGACCCCCAGTCGGGAGACTTCCGGAACGACGAAGGCGATTGTCCGAACCGCTGCCGAAAGGCGCGGGCGAAGGCATCCGGTGCGTCGTAACCGGCATCCATCGCTATATCGGTGACGCTTTGGGCGTCGCTCTCGGCAAGCCTGTAAGAAGCGCGCTTCAGGCGGGCGAGCTGGACATAGCGATGCACGGACACCCCGAAGGTTGACGTGAACTGCCGGTGGAAATGGAATTTCGAGAACGCCGCGACGCCGCTCAACGCCTCCAGGCCCAGATCGTCGTCCAGATGCTGGTCTATGTGGTCCAGCACCCGCTGCATCCGGGCATGGTAGTTTTCAAGTGCCGCCTTCAACGTCTCGTCCTCCGTGGCAACACCAGATAGGCGCTCCCGGACATAACGCGCTCGACCGATCTTGCGGTTTGACACGGATTGACGAGTGTCCGCCAGCAGCCGCTGGCGCCTTCACGCAGCCTAGTCCCCATGTGGCAGCGCAGGCCCCTCTCCGTCTCGGCTTCGCCGAGCCACCTCTCCCCCATTTCATGGGGGCGAGGAAACGCTAATCTCCGAGGTTACAGCCTTGAAAAGCTTGGGTTCCTCGCCCCCACAACGTGGGGGAGAGGTGGCTCGGCGAAGCCGAGACGGAGAGGGGGAGCGCCGTACGCGATTTCACACCGCCGGCGGCTCAACCAGCGACACCCCATTCAGGCCCGCAACAATATCCGACAATGCCGGCACGAACTTCTCGCCATGGCCTGTGGCGACCGCGGTGGCGAAGCCGTTGCGCACCGCAGCGCCGATCGGATTGGCGACACCGCCCGCCTGGGCAAAGGACGCGAGATAGGTCATGTCCTTCAGCGCGTTGACGATCGCAAAACGCTGCGCGTTCTCGTTGCGGTTCAGGACGAAGTCGAAGAAGGCCTGGTAGAAGCCGCAATCCATGCGGCTGCCGGAGATGACGCTGTTGAAGACCTGCGGCGTCAGCCCGGCCTTGACGCCAAGCGTCAGCGCCTCCGAATAGATGGCGGAATAGCCCATCGAGACGAAATTGTTGAGCAGCTTCATGGTGTGGCCGCTGCCGGTCGGCCCGGTGTGCACGATGCGCGCGGCGAAGGCTTCGAGCACCGGCCGCGCGCGCGCGACGGCGCCGGCCGGGCCGCCAACCATGACGTCGAGCTTGCCTTCGGCCGCTTCCTTGGGCGTGCGTGCCAGCGGCGCGTCGATCAGCGTCACGCCTTGCGCGGCGAGTTCGGCGGCCAGCGCTGTCGTCGAGGATGGATTGGAGGTCGAACAGTCGATGACAAGCAGCGGCTTGCTGGCGGCGGCTCGTCCGTCCGCAGCGGCGGCCAGCCCGTCAGCCCCCTTCACCAGCGCTTCCACCTCGCGCGATCCGGTGACGCACAGGATGACGATGTCGCAGGCTTCGGCGAGCATCCGAGGGCTTTCCGCCTCCGTGGCGCCGGCCGCCAGCAGCCGGTCGACCGTATCGCGGCTGCGATGGGCCCAGACTGTCAGCGGCCAGCCCTTTTCGAGCAGATTGGCGGCCATGCCGGCGCCCATGCTGCCCAGTCCGATGAAGCCGATGCGTTCCTTCATGCAATCCTCCAACCATGGTCCCGCGCCCGCAGGTCCGCATTTCGTCACCTTGCGGCGAGCATCCGTCGATGCAATCCTTCGCCAGAGAATCGGACCGGGGGCTGTCGGCCGCGATGGCGGAAAACGAGACCAGGCTTTTCGACGCCATACCGCAAGCGCCCAATCTGAGGAGCGGGCTGGTCAACACGCTGATCGCGCAGATCGAATCCGGCGATCTGGCGCCGGGCCAGAGGTTGCCGACCGAGCAGGAGATCGTCGCTGCGACCGGCGTCAGCCGCACCGTGGTGCGCGAGGCGCTTGCCTCGCTGCGCGCCAGGGGGCTGATCACCACGCGCCAGGGTCTCGGCGCCTTCGTCGCCAAGGACCCGCCGCCGAGGACCTTTTCCATCCTGCCGGACGATCTCGAATCGATCGACGAGGTGCTGCGCGTTCTGGAATTGCGCATGGGCATCGAGGTGGAGGCGGCCGGCCTTGCCGCCGAACGGCGCAGCGACGAGGCGCTGCGGCAAATGAATGCCCGGCTCGACGCGCTCGATGCCGCGGTCCGCGCCGGCAGCGCCGGCCTGGAGGAGGATTTCGGTTTCCACCGCGCCATCCTTGCCGCAACGCAGAACGCCAATTTCACGCGGCTGTTCGATACGTTCGGCAGCGCCATGATCCCGCGCCAGTGGACACGCCTCGACCGGATGACCGATGCCGAGCGGGAAAAATACCTGGCCCGCATGCAGCACGAGCATCGTGCCATCCTTACCGCGATCGAGGCCAGGGACGTCAATGCCGCACGGCGTGCCATGCGCAGCCACCTCAGCAAGGCCTATGCCCGTTTCGAAACGCTGCGCGACAAGGCCGGACAGGACTGACTGGCTGCTCATGTCGCGGCTTCCGCCACGCCGCCAGGATTGAGTTCGCCCATCAGCGGCATGTCGCACAATTCCGCGAAGCTTTGCGGCCTTACACTGTTGTCATACAACCCTGTAATCTGGTAAATCGGCCAGGCGCGGATGTCAATCGTCGCCATTCGGTAACATGCCGCGGGCAAGATTCGGCCAGCCACACAAACCGAAACGAGGACCAGAGTATGCAGTCACGGAAATTCGGCCGCACCGGACGCGAAGTCAGCGAGATCGGCTTTGGCTCATGGGCGATCGGCGCCTCGTGGGGCGAGGTCAATGACAGCGACGCGGTGGCCGCGCTGCACACGGCGCTCGATGCCGGCGTCACCTTCATCGACACCGCCGATGTCTATGGCGACGGCCGCTCCGAGAAGCTCATCGCCAGGGTGATGAAGGAACGCGGCGGCGAGCGGCCGTTCATCGCCACCAAGGCCGGAAAGCGGCTGCCGCAGCAGACGGTCGAAGGCTTCACCCAGGAAAATCTGACAAGTTGGGTCGACCGCAGCCTCCGCTATCTCGAGGCGGACACGCTCGATCTGGTGCAGCTGCATTGCCCGCTGACCGACCTCTACTACCATCCGGAAGTGTTCGGGCGCCTCGACCGCCTCGTCGAGCAAGGCAAGATCCGCAATTACGGCGTCAGCGTCGAGCGCGTCGAAGAGGCGCTGAAGGCGATGCAATATCCGGGCGTCGCCAGCGTGCAGATCATCTTCAACGCCTTCCGCCAGCGGCCGGCGGAATTGTTCTTCGACCTGGCGAAGAAGAACGATGTGGCGATCATCGCCCGCGTGCCGCTGGCGAGCGGGCTGTTGTCGGGCAAGTTCAAAGCCGACACCAAATTCGAGGACAGCGACCACCGCAAGTTCAACCGCAACGGCGAAGCCTTCGATGTCGGCGAAACCTTCTCGGGCGTGCCCTATGAGGTCGGGCTGGCAACGGTGGAACGCATCCGGCCGCTGGTTTCCGACGATGCGACAATGGCCGAATTCGCGCTGCGCTGGATTTTGATGTTCGACGCGGTCACGGTGGTCATTCCCGGCGCGCGCAATCGTACCCAGGCCCACTCCAATGCCGAAGCCGCGGCATTGCCGCCGCTGTCCGGCGCGGTCATGGACAAGGTCCGGGCCATCTACGACCAGGACATCAAGCCCTATGTGCATCAGCGCTGGTGAGAGCCAGCGCGCGGATCTGCATTGGCGCGCCAAGCGAATCCCAACACCGTCCGGTGCATGACGCGCCGGACCTTTGCGGCTGGCCGCTAACAAGGGCCAGAATTTCGGAGCCATTGCGCGGCTAGTTTTTGCTTGTGAACGCGCCGGCGGATTGTAGCTTGCCCGATGAGCCAGTCCGGCAGGGGTAGTTCACGAGATGACCGCCAGCAAAATTCCCATGGCCCCACAATGCCTCTGAAGGCTGCCGCTCACATAGAGGCCATGTCCGCTTTCGCGCTGGCGAATTTCGGCGGTTACGACAGGCCAACCCTCGCCCAGAACGAGTGCGCCTTTCCGCCCAGCCCGAGCGCGATCGCCGCCGGCCAGGACGCGATTGCCCGCAGCCATCTCTATCCCGACCCGGACTGGACGGCGCTGCGCGAGGCGATCGCGCAAGCCTATGGTATCGAGCGCGAGCTGATCCTGTGCGGCGCCGGCTCGATGGACCTGATCAGTTGCACCATCGCGGCGTTCGCGGGACCGGGCGACGAGGTGCTCGGCACCGCCTACGCCTATAATTTCGCGGCCTCCGCCGCGGCACGCGCCGATGCGGCCTACATCAAGGCGGCGGAACAGGAATTTGCCGTTTCGGTCGACAGCATTCTCGCTGCCGTGACGCCGGCGACGCGGATCGTCTTCGTCTGCAATCCTGGCAATCCGACCGGCACCCGCATCCGCAACGCCGAACTGCTGCGCTTGCGCGCCGCCCTGCGAGGCGACGTGCTTCTGCTGATCGACCAGGCCTATGGCGAGTTCGACGACCAGGATGTGCGGCCGGTCTTTGCGCTTGTCGGGCGCGGCGATACCGTCGTGCTGCGCACGCTCTCCAAGGCCTATGGCCTGGCCGGCGCGCGCGTCGGCTGGGGGCTGTTTCCGCCTGCGGTCGCGGCCGAAGTGCGCAAGATGCAGAACTCGAACCAGGTCACCACGCCGAGCCTGGCAATGGCGGTCGCCGCCGTCGAGGACCAGGCCTATATGCGCGAGACGGTGGCCCGCACGGCCGGGATCCGCGACCGGTTCGCGGATGATCTGCGGGCCGCCGGATACGATGTTCCCGAAAGCCGGACGAATTTCGTGCTGATCCGCTTCTCCGACGCTGCTGCCGCACAGGCCGCCGAGAGCGCCTTGCGCGGCGCCGATCTCATCGTGCGCAACCTCGGCGGCTACGGCCTCACGGACTGCCTGCGCGCAACGGTCGGCCCGCAAGAGATGATGGATCGGGCGCTGCGCATCCTGATCGACAGGCGCGATGGATAGATTTGGCGACCGCGTTCGAGGGGAGAGTTGAGACATGCCGTATCTGCCCGTCCGTGACTTCGTCGGCTATGGCGACAAGCCGCCCTCGGCCGAGTGGCCCGGCGGCGCCAAACTGGCGCTCAACATCGTCGTCAACTACGAGGAAGGCGCCGAATACAGCATCGGCGAAGGCGACGGTGTCTCCGAGGCGATCCTGTCGGACCTTGCCGTGTCGCCGGCGGTGCCGGGCCTGCGCAACCGCAACATGGAATCGCTCTACGAGTACGGCTCGCGCGTCGGCGTCTGGCGGCTGCTGTCGCTGTTCCAGGCCAAGGACATTGTTCCGACCTTCTACGTGGTCGGGCGGGCGCTGGAGCTTTATCCGGACGCCGGCAAGGCGATCGCCGCACTCGGCAGCGACATCGTCTGCCATGGCTGGCGCTGGATCGACTACGCGCCGCTCAGCGAAGACGAGGAACGCGAGCATATCGCGATGACGGTGGACGCCGTGCAGCGGATCACCGGCATCCGTCCGCTTGGCTGGTACACCGGCCGGCCCAGCCTCAACACGCGCCGGCTGGTGGTGGAGCATGGCGGCTTCCTGTTCGATTGCGACGACTACAATGACGACCTGCCCTACTTCGTCGAGGTCGATTCCAAGCGACATCTGGTCGTCCCGCATAGCTTCGACAACAATGACAGCCGCTTCTCGCGCGGCTCGGGCCTGGAGACCGGCAGCCAGTTCTTCGAATATGTCGGCGATGCCGTGGACTGGCTGCTGGCGGAAGGCGAAAAGACACCGCGCATGATGACGGTGTCGCTGCATTGCCGGCTGGCGGCACGGCCGGGCCGCATGATCGGACTGGCCCGCTTCCTCGACAAGATCAAGGCCAATCCCGACATCTGGATCTGCCGCCGCTCGGACCTTGCCCAGCATTGGCTGGACCGGTTCGGCGGCTGAGGATCGTGCGGCGGTTTGAGACCGCCGAACGGGTCTCTATGCCCGTAGCCGCTTGCCTTCGGGGTCGAAGGGCGGCTGTTTCAAAAGCACGGCGTCGTGCGGCCGCCCGAGTATGGCGACCGACACTTTGTCGCCCGCCTTGGCCGAGCCGGCCTTGACATAGCCGAGCGCCAGCGACTGCTCGACGAAGTAGCCATAGGCGCCCGACGAGACCTGGCCGATCGGCGTGCCGTCCGGCAGGAAGATCGGCTCGCCGCCGGTCGCGTCGGCATCTTTGGCGTCGATCGACAGCATGATCAGCTCATCGCGCGCCGGCCTGTCGGCGATGGCGGCATAGGCGTCGCGGTTGAGGAATTCGCCCTTGTCCATTTTGACAAGCCGGTCGAACTTGACCTCCTGCGGCCAGTATTCGGGCGAATATTCGCGGCTCCAGCTGCCATAGCCCTTTTCGACGCGCAGCGACATCAGCGCGCGCGAGCCGACCGGCCCGGCACCGACTTCGCTGCCGGCCTTGAGCAGGGCACTGTAGAGCTCGACCTGGCTGGCGGCCGGACAATAGAGCTCCCAGCCGAGGTCGCCGGTGAACGAGACGCGCAACGCCACCACGTCGACGCCGGCGACGGTGATCTGGCGCGAGCGCATGAAGGGAAACGCCTCCGTCGACAGATCGGCATTGGTCAGCCGCTGCAGCAATTCGCGCGATTTCGGCCCGGCGACGTTGAAGCCGCAAAGGTCCTCGGTGCGTGAGCGGAACGTCGTGCCTTCGGGCAGCGGGACAGCCTTGAAGAACCTTTGATGGAAGCGTTCGGCCATGCCCGAACCGAACACCCTGAACTCGTCATCGGCGAGCTTCGTCACGGTGAAATCGCCGGCGATGCCGCCGCGCTTGCCGATCAGCGGCGTGAGGCAGGAGCGGCCGATTTCCGTCGGCATGCGGTTGGCGAACAGCGCGTTGAGCCAGGCCTCGGCGCCCGGACCCTTGACCTCGTATTTGGCAAAGTTCGACACGTCGATGATGCCGGCATGCTCGCGCAGCATGCGCGACTCGCGGCCGACCGGCCCCCACCAGTTCTGGCGGGTGAAGCCGATCGTCTCCTCGCGCGGCTCGCCTTCGGCGGCAAACCAGAGCGGATGCTCCCAGCCGAAATTGAGGCCGAAGACGGCGCCCATCTGCTTTTGCATGTCATAGGCCGGGCGGGTGCGGACCGGGCGCCCGGCGGCGCGTTCCTCGTTGGGGAAATGGATCTTGAAGCGGTGGCTGTACTGATCCTGCACGCGGGCCTTGGTGAAGGCCTTGCCGGCCCAGTGACCGAAGCGCGCCATGTCCCAGGCGAACATGTCGAGCGAAGGCTCGCCCTCGATCATCCACTCGGCCGCCAGCTTGCCCATGCCGCCCGACTGCGAGAAGCCCGGAATGATACCGTTGCAGCAGAAGTAGTTGTGCAATTCCGGCACCGGCCCGAACAGCACGGCGCTGTCGGGCGACCAGATCATCGGGCCGTTGATGACGCGCTTGACGCCTGCCGTGCCGGCCGCCGGAACACGGGCAATGGCGCGCACCATGTTGTCCTCGATGCGGTCGAGATCGTCGGGAAACAGTTCATGGCCGAAGTCGAGCGGCGTTCCTTCCTCGGCCCAGAACTTCATGTTGCGCTCATAGGCGCCGATGAGCAGGCCGAGCCCTTCCTGGCGCAGGTAATATTCGCCGTCGCGGTCGGCGACCGAGGGCAGCCGGCGGCCCATGGCGGCGATTTCGGGGATCGTCTCGGTGACGAAATACTGGTGCTCGGTGGGGATCAGCGGCAGTTGCAGGCCGGCCATGGCGGCGACCTCGCGGCCCCACAGGCCGGCGGCGTTGATCACCCACTGCGTGCGGATATCACCCTTCGGCGTGCGCACGATCCAGCTGCCGTCCGGCTGCGCTTCTGTGGCGGTGACCGGCGTGAAGCGATGGATCTCGGCCCCGCGCTGGCGCGCGCCCGCCGCATAGGCGGCGGTGACGCCGGACGGATCGACATTGCCGCCTTCCGGCTCGTACATGATGCAGCGTATGCCGTCGAAATCGACCAGCGGATGCAACCGCTCCGCCTCGTCGCGCGCGACTTCGTAGAAGTTCATCTTGTAGCGGCGCGCCTTGGCTTCCTGGAGCCGCAGCTGGTGCTCGCGCGCTTCGGTCTGGGCGAGATAGAGCGAGCCCGGCTGGAAGATGCCGCAGCCCTGGCCGGTCTCGGTCTCTAGCTCCTTGTACAAGGCCATGGTGTAGTGCTGCAGGCGGCTGATGTTGGTGGAATCATGCAGGCCGTGAATGTTGGCCGCCGCATGCCATGTCGAGCCTGACGTCAGCTCGTCGCGCTCCAAAAGCACGACGTCTGACCAGCCGAATTTGGCGAGATGATAGAGGATGGAGCAGCCGATCAGGCCGCCGCCAATGACGACGGCTTGTGCATGAGTACGCATATCCAGATTTCTTCCCTTTGTTCGGCGACTGTCTTTTAGCGCTGCGGCCAGCGCCTTGCGATTGTCCTGATTGGTTGGCGCCGTCGCCCGGCGAAAGTCCAGGGGCGATTGGAGGCCGTCCCTGGACCATTGCTGTCACCCTCGGCTACGCCTTGTCGAGCCAGACCTTGTCCAGCTGCAGCTCGAAGGTCTGATGCATCTTGAGGTTCTTCACATAGGCGGCGTGGTGACGGTAGAGCGAACGCCAGAACGACTGAACGAGGACGCCCGAATCCTGCAGGATGAACTCGACGTCCTTCATCAGCTCCTTGCGGTTGGCCGGATCGGCGACGGCCAGTGCCGCATTGAGCTTCTTGTCGAAGTCCGGATTGGCATAGGCGGACTCGTTCCAGGCTTCGCCGCTGCGATAGGCAAGCGCCAGCACCTGCACGCCGAGTGGACGCATGCCCCACTCGGTGGTCGACCACGGATATTTGGTCCAGTCGTTCCAGAAGGACGTGCCCGGAATGATCGTCCGCTTCACCTTGAAACCGGCCTCGCGCATCTGCGCGGCGACCACATCGGCCGGGTCCTTCACATAGTCGGCATCGTAGGAGATGAGCTCGAACTCGTGATCCATCTGACCGGCCTCGGTCATCAGCGCCTTGGCCTTGGCCAGATCGCGCGGCACTTTCGGCAGTTCGTAATATTCCGGATGAATCGGGCAGACATGGTGGTTTTCGGCGACCTGGCCGAGGCCGCTATAGCCGAGCTTCAGCACGGTCTCGTTGTCGACGGCCAGCTGGATGGCGTTGCGCACGCGTTTGTCGTCATAGGGTTTGTTGGTCACATTGGTGCGCAGCACGATCGTGCCGGCGGTGACGACGGATTCCTTGACCAGGCCCATGCTGTCGTAGAGGTCCACGGTGCCGCCGACCGTCTGGTAATTGCAGTCGATCTCGCCCGCCTCGAAGGCGCTGGCGATGGCTGGGTTCGAAGCGTCCGCTCCGTAGTCGGTCCAGTCGACACCGTCGAGATAGGTTTCGCCGCCGAACCAGGTGAAGTCCTTGCGCCGCCTGACCGAGGCCGACTCGCCGACTTTGTACGAGATGAGCTCATACGGGCCGGTGCCGGGCGTCTTCGTCATGTCCGCGCCATCCTTGTCGAAGTTGCGGTGGACGATGATCGCCGGATAGTCGGCGAAGCCCGGAATGATGGTGACGTCGGACTGGCCGCATTTCAGCTTCACCGTATGTTCGTCGACCTTGGTGATGGCTCCGGCAATGGCCTTCTTGGTGGCGGGGTCGATCAGCGTGGCCATGCGGCCGGCCATCGAGTTGCCCTCGGCCGCCTTATCGCACCAGCGCTCGATGTTGACGACGATGTCGTCGGCGTTGAGCTCGTCGCCGTTCGACCATTTCACGCCCTTGCGCACATGCAGCGTGTACTCGGTGGCGTCGTCGCTGACCTCCCAGCTCTCGAGCAGATGACCCTCGAAGGTGAAGTCGGTGGTGTAGCGGATCATGTAGTCATTGCACTGGCGCATCACATTGGCCATTTCCGACCAGTCCCACAGGCGCGGGTCCTTCATGTCCTTGATGATCATCTGCATCCTCAGAATGCCGCCCTTCTTGCCCGGCTCCGGGGCCGCGGCCCGGGCGGGTGCGATACCGGCCATCGAGTATGCAAGCGCCGTGGAGGCGCCCATCGCGCTCGCCATGGCAAGAAATTCGCGGCGATCCATCCTGCCGCTTCTGACTTCCTCTGCGTAGCTTTCGATGACGGCCGGGACGCGGTCACCGTTGCTCTTGAAAATCGTCATTGTGATTCTCCGGTTTGGGCTTTCCGCCCGTTACATTCCCCATTGCGAGGAGAATGTTAGAGGCGATGCAAAAATCCCGGAAGGGCTCAAGCCCGAGCAAACCGCAGAAAACCGGCTATTGAGGCCTAATAAAACAATGCCATTGACGTCTCAAATTTTTTCGTGCGCAGGCGATCCCCGGCAATCGATGCCTTCAGGCGCTGTCCTCCTGGGCGCGCGAAAGGATCCATTCCCGCACCGTGCGCGCGATGGTTCCCTTCGAAAGCTGGTTCTCGGTGAGGTAATAATTCCACGGGCTCGGCGGCCGGATCGGGAACGGCTCGACGAGCAACCCGCGCCGCAGATAGGCGTGGGCAAGCGAGCGCTGGGTGGCGACGAGCCCTGCCCCCATGGCGGCCAGTTCGAGCGCGATGTTGGATGCGTTCGTGGTCAGGCCCTTGTCGTAATCCTCCATGTCGACGCCAAGCGCCGACGTGACGACCTGCCAGTATTCCTGGCGGCCATGCACGAAGATCCAGTCCACCTTGAGGATGTCCGGCGGTACCTTCAGCGCGTGCTCGCCATCCAGCAGCGCCGGCGCACAGAGCAGAACCAGATCGTCGTTCCAGAGCGGGATGCCGGCCGGCGGGCGGTCGTCGAAACGCCGCGTCGAAATGGTTATGTCGGCGATCTGTTCGCTGAGATCCTCCCAGATCGTGCCATGCAGCACGATCTCGATTTCGGGATGCTTCTTGCGGAAGGCGGCCATGCAGCCGGCCAGCCAGTTCTCCGCCAGGCTCATCGGGCAGGAAACGACCACCGTGCGGTTGCGCGACGAGGTGACGATCGCTTCCGTCGCCTGGTCGATCTGATCCAGCGCCTGGCGCAGCGTCGGCAGGAACGCCTCGCCCATCTCGGTCAGCTTGAGGCTGCGCGGGTAGCGTATGAACAGCTGCCGGCCGATATAGTGCTCGAGCGAGCGGACATGCGTGCTGACAGCGGCCTGCGTGTAGCCAAGCTCCTTGGCGGCCAAAGTGAAGCTCAGATGACGGGCCGAACTCTCGAAGGAGCGGATGTAGTTCAAGGGGGGCGGCGGCTTCATCTCAAACTCCAGCGATGTGCATGGGAAGTATCCCACGAGGATAGGTATCCCACGGACGGTCCGCCGTTCAATCGCGCGCAAGCGACGAGACGTAGATATTTTTGGCCAAAGCCGCCAAACTAATTGCGTGAAAGCACGATGGACCCAAATTAATGATGTCGTGACGACAGAGGGAGTGGAGCAAGTGGCAGTGTCGCCCCATCGGCGCGAAGGGCCTGACGCGAGCGCCGAAATTGCCGTTCGCCTGGCCGACTTCGTGTTGCGGCGCCCGGCTTCGGTTTTCCCCGCGCCAGTGTTGGAACAGGCGCGCTATTTGCTGCTGGACACGATCGGCATTGCGATCGCGGCCGGCCCGATGGAAGCGGGCAGGATCGCCCGCGATGCCGCTACCCTGCTCTACGGCTCCAGCGACTCGCAGCATTCGGCGCGCATGCTTTTCGACGGCCGCCGGGTCAGCATTGCGGGTGCTGCCTATGCGACGGCGACGCAGATCGACAATCTCGACGGTCATGACGGATACAGCCCGACCAAGGGTCATATCGGCGTGGTGGTGGTGCCGGCGCTGGCAGCACTTGCCGAGTCCCGTCCCGACCTTAGCGGACCGGAGGTACTGGCGGCCTTGATCGTCGGCTATGAAGTCGCCGGCCGGGCCGGCATCGCGCTGCATGCGACCGTGTCGGACTACCACACCTCAGGCGCCTGGAATGCGCTCGGCGTGGCCGCCGTGGCGGCACGCCTGCGGCGGCTCAGCGACGACCAACTGCGCGAGGCGCTTGGCATTGCCGAATATCACGGCCCGCGCAGCCAGATGATGCGCGAGATCGCCACCCCGACGATGCTGCATGACGGCTCCGGCGTCGGCGCGCTGACCGGACTGTCGGCCGCGGTGCTGGCCGAGCGCGGCTTCACCGGCGCGCCGGCGATTACGGTCGAGGCGCCCGAAGTTGCATCCCATTGGCAGGATCTCGGCGCCTTCTGGCAGGTGCTGCACCAGTATGTGAAGCCGTATCCGATCTGCCGCTGGGCGCATGCGGCCATCGACGCGACGCGTGGGCTCTGCCTGGCGCATCATCTATCGCCGACCGACATCCAGCACATTCAGGTCAACAGCTTCCACTATGCGGCAACGCTGTTCGACGGCATGCCGGACACGACGTCGAAGGCGCAATACAGCCTGCGCTTCGCCGTCGCGACCTTCATCATGCATGGCCGCATCGGGCTGGAGCACATTTCCGGCAATGGGCTCGAGGACTCTGCCATCGCGGACATGCTCAGCCGCATCACGGTCTCGGAATCGGAGCGCCACAGCGCCCGCTTCCCGGCAGGCCGTTGGGCCGATGTCGTCATCACCACGACCGACGGGCGGGTCCTGATGTCGGGCGACGTCCATGCACGCGGCGGACCGGAGGCGCCGCTGACAGATGCTGAAATCGAGGCCAAATATATGGAGTTCGCGGCACCTGTGCTCGGACAGGGCCGCGCCGGCGCGATCCGCGACGTGGTGCTGTCGCTCACCGACCCGGACAGCCTCTTCTCCGACCTCTCGGTGTTGCTCTACGATCCTCCGGTGATCACCAAGATGCATCAGCGGCCGGCGTGGTAGTGCCCGGACGGCAGCGGCGGTGGTCACACACCGAACACCATCACGCACAGAGGACATCCATGACCCGCCCGCAAGGAACCATCGCACCGATCCTGACGCCGTTCGAAAATGACGGCCGCATCGCCCGCGACCTCTGGGTGTCCCACGCCAAATGGGTGCTGGACCAGGGCGCGCATTTCCTGTCGCCGTTCGGCACCACGGGCGAGGCGCTGTCGATCTCGTTGCGCGAACGCATGCAGGCGCTGGAATGGCTGGTCGAGGCCGACATTTCGCCGGGACGGCTGATGCCCGGCACCGGCGCCACGGCGCTGCCCGAAACCGTCGAACTGTCGGCGCATGCGGTCGGCCTCGGCTGCGCCGGTGTGATGGTGCTGCCGTCCTTCTTCTACACCGCCGCCGGCGACAGCGGCCAGGCCCGCTACTATAGCGAACTGATCGAGAAGGTGGCGAACCCGGCGATGAAGATGATCCTCTACCACATCCCGCAGAATTCCGGCGTGCCGGTGAGCCCGACCCTGACCGCCCGGCTAAGCGAAGCGTTTCCCGACACCGTCGTCGCCTACAAGGACAGCGCCGGCGACTGGAACAACACGGCGGCGGTGATCGCCGCGGCACCCGAGGTCGCGGTGTTCCCGAGTTCGGAAGCGCAGCTGACCAAGGGCCTTGCCAGCGGTGCGGCAGGCTGCATCTCGGCGACGGTAAACCTCAATGCGGCTGCCATCCGGGCAGTCTACGATGCGGCGAGCACCGGCAAGGATGTTGCCGAGGCGGATGCGGCGATCAAGGCGTTTCGCAAGGTGATCCAGGATGCCGGCCTCATCCCGGCGATGAAGGCGGTGCTTGCCGTGCGGTCCGGCGACAGGCGCTGGCTGAACCTGCGCGCGCCGCACGAGAATGCGACGCTCGAAAGCGGCGAGAAACTGCTCGCCGCGCTGGGTCCTGCGGCCGATCACATTGGCCGGAGCTGAGACCGGCAGCATGTCCCCTCGCCCGTCCGTCATCCTGCACACCGACCGACCGGAAGCAGCACTTGCCGTGCTCAAGGAGACGCATCCGGAACTCGCGGTGCAGGCCTGCGACAGCTACGCCGCCCTGCCCGAGATGATCGAGCGCGTGGCGGCGGAAGTGGTCTATTCCATCCGCTTCGACGGCACGCCGCGTTATCCGCGCCAGGCCCTTACCGAAAGCCCGACCGTGAAATGGGTATCGATTGGCGGCTCGGGCACGGATCACCTCGGGCCCTGGGATCCGAAACGGCTGACCGTCACCAATTCCGCCGGCGTCGCCGCCGGCATGCTGGCGGAATACGCGCTCGGCGCCATGCTGTCCTTCTCGCTCGACCTGCGCGGCTTCGAACGCCGCCAGCAGGCGCGCCTCTGGGGCGGCGGTGGCCGCGTCGAGCCGATCGAAGGCAAGACGGTTCTCATCATCGGATTGGGCAAGACGGGCACGGCCGTCGCCAACCGGTCGCAGGCGATGGGCCTGCGCACGCTGGGTATTCGCGCGCGGCCCAAAGCCATGCCATGCCTCGACGAGGTGCATGGGCCGGACGCCCTGCTGGCGCTCACCGGACGTGCCGATTTCATCGTCTGCTGCGTGCCGCTTCTGCCCAGCACGCGCGGCCTGCTCGGCGAGGCGGCCTTCGCCGCGATGAAGCCTTCCGCCGTGCTCATCGACATCTCGCGCGGCGGCGTGGTCGAGGAGGCCGCGCTGCTCGAAGCCCTCGACGGCAGACGGATCAAGGGCGCGGCGCTGGATGTGTTTGCGACCGAGCCGCTGCCGGCGGACCATCCGCTGTGGGGCTACGACAACGTCGCCATCACCCCGCATTGCGCGGCGGTCTATGACGGCTGGGACGTCAAATCGGTGCGCATGTTCGCCGACAATCTGGCGCGCTACCGCAGCGGTGAACCGCTGGAGAATGTGGTGAACCCGGAGCGCGGCTACTGAGCCGAGAGGGGAAGAGATCGATGACGCAGGACAGGCGCGGCGGGGGCCGCAGGTCGAGGCTGGAACGCGGTGGTGGCGGCATCGCGCAGCTGCCCTGGCAGCATGTCGAAAACCCCTACCCGCCGATGCAGCTGCTCGACGAAGAGCGGATGGAGCGGCTGCACGACACGTCGATGCGCATCCTGTCGGAACTCGGCATCCGCGTCATGAGCGAGCGGGTGATGGACCTGTTCGCCGCGGCAGGCGCCATCGTCGACCGCGAGAACAAGACCATCAGGATCGACGAAAGCCTGGTGACTGAGGCGCTGCGGGCGGTCCCATCCTCCTTCACGCTGACCAGCCGCAATCCTGAGAAGCAGGTCCATCTCGGCGGCAATTCGCTGATTTTCGGGCTGGTCGCCGGTCCGCCCAACGTCCATGACCGCATCAATGGCCGCCGCCAGGGCAATCTCCCCGACTACCAGAACTTCATCCGGCTGGCGCACCACTTCAATGCCATCCACATTATCGGCAACCAGGTGGTGGCGCCGATGGAACTGCCGGCCAATTCGCGTCATCTCGACACCTACCATGCCAATTTGACGCTCAGCGACCTCTCCTTCCACTGCACGGCGATCGGTCGCGCCAGGGCGATGGACGGCATCAACATGATGGCGATCGCGCGCGGCATCAGCGTCGAGGAGATGCGCGCTTCGCCGGGCGTGACGACGATCATATCGATCAATTCGCCGCGCCTGTTCGACGACGCCATGGCCGAGGGCCTGATCGCGATGGCCGAGCACGGCCAGCCGGTGACGGTGACCCCCTTCACCCTAATGGGCGCGATGACGCCGGTGACCTTAGCGGCAGCACTTTGCCAGCAGAATGCCGAAGCGCTGTTCGGCGTGGTGCTGACGCAGCTCGTCAATCCGGGAACGCCGGTGATGTACGGCGCGTTCACCTCCAATGTCGACATGAAGTCGGGCGCGCCGGCCTTCGGCACGCCGGAGAACGCCAAGGCCAACATCATCGCCGGACAGCTGGCGCGGCGCTACAATTTGCCCTACCGCACCTCCAACGCCAATGCCTCGAACGTGGTCGACCTGCAGGCCGCCTACGAGACGGAAATGGCGACATGGGGCGCGGTGCTCGGCGGCGCGAACCTGATCTACCATGCGGCCGGCTGGCTGGAAGGCGGCTTGACGGCTTCCTATGAGAAGCTCGTGCTCGACGTCGAGATCCTGCAGAACATGATGGAGTTCCTGCGACCGCTGCCGTTCCAGGAGGACGATCTCGGTTTCGAAGCCATCAAGTCGGTGCCGGCCGGCGGCCATTTCTTCGGCGCCGAGCACACCATGTCGCGCTACACGACCGCCTTCTACCAGCCGATGCTGTCCAACTGGCAGAACCATGGCGCCTGGCAGGAAGCGGGCGGCAAGGACGCGCTCGAACGGGCCACCGAACTCTGGCAGCAGGCGCTGCATGATTATGAGGAACCGGCCATGGACGCCGCGATCCGCGAGGAGCTCGACGCCTATGTCGCGCGCCGCCGCGAGGAGATCGCAGTCAATCCCGAAGGCTGACGGCCGGACTGCCGCAAGAGGAAAAATGCCCTGATGCCATACGACCTCGTCATCCGCCACGCGACGTTGATTTCAGGCGACGGTTCAGGGCGTTTTGTGGCCGACATTGCCATTTCCGGCGACAGGATCGCCGCCATCGGCGGGCTAAGCGACGCGCGCGGCGTGCAAGAGATCGACGGCACGGGCAAGATCGTGGCGCCGGGCTTCATCGATGTGCACACCCATGATGACTGCGCGCTGCTGGCACCGCAGGGCATGGACCCGAAGATCAGCCAGGGCGTGACGACGGTGATCGCCGGCAATTGCGGGATCAGCCTTGCCCCACTGCTGCTGGACAGTGCGCCGCCGCCGCCGTTCACCCTGGTCGGAGGCCAGGAGAATTTCCGCTTCGACCGTTTTGCCGACTACGTCGCCGAGCTCCGCCAACGCGGCATCGCCACCAATGCCGCCCTGCTGGTCGGCCACACCACCTTGCGCCAGCGCGTCATGCCGGTCACCGACCGCGCCGCGGACGAAGCGGAGACCGCGCTGATGCAGGACGCCGTGGCGCAGGCGATGGCCGAGGGCGCCTTCGGACTCAGCACCGGGCTCGACTATCCGCCGGCCGTCAAGTCCTCGACCGAAGAGGTCAAGGCGCTGGCGGCAACGGCGGCAAGCCTCGGCGGACCTTATGTCACCCATACGCGCAACTATTTCGAGGCGATGGACGAGGCGATCGAGGAAGCCATCGACATCGCCGACCATGCCGGCGGCAAGCTGGTCATCTCGCACCACCAATGCACGGGTCGCGCCAATTTCGGCAAGAGTGGTCCGTCGTTAAAACGCATCGACCGGGCGCGGCAGACGATGGACATCGGCATGGATGTCTATCCCTATGCCGCAAGCTCGACCGTGCTCAGGCTGGAGCGCTGTGACACCGGGCTGAAGGTCCTCATCACCTGGTCGACGCCACACCCCGAGATGGCCAGGCGCGAGATTGCCGACATCGCGCGGGAATGGAATTGCACCGAACGCGAGGCAGGCCAGCGGCTGCTGCCGGCGGGCGCCGTCTATTTCCAGCTCGACGAGACCGACGTGCGCACCATCCTCGCGCATCCGCGCACCATGGTCGGTTCCGACGGCCTGCCGCACGACATCCACCCGCATCCGCGCCTGTGGGGCACGTTTCCGCGCGTGCTTGGCCACTATGCCCGCGATGTCGGCCTGTTCACCCTGGAAGAGGCCGTGCACCGCATGACCGGCCTGCCGGCGCGCGAATTCGGCATCCAGGAGCGGGGCATGCTGACGGTCGGCAATTTCGCCGATCTGACGATCTTCGACCCGCAGACGATCATCGACACCGCGACCTTCGAAGAGCCGCGCCAGCCAGCCGCCGGCATCGAGCATGTCTTCGTCAACGGCGTGTCCGTGTGGCGTGACGGCAAGGCGACCGGGGCGCTGCCGGGCGCAGTGCTCAAGCCCTCCGCATCACCGACATTCGTCAAAGGTGGATGCAGCTGTGGAGCCCATCATAGCGCTTCGTAAAGCCGGTCGACGGTTTCAAGCGTGTAGGTGAATTCCACCGGCCGCGTGCAACGCCAGCCGTCGAAGGTCTGGCCGGCCAGTGCCTTCAGCGCCTCTGGCATGCGCAGTACGCCGCCGCCGTAGAGGCGATTGGCCATGTCTAGCATGCCGGTGCGGTGCATGGCCTCGGTCATGCTGCCGCAGGCCTCCTTGACCAGCCAGACGCGAAAACCCTGATAGACCGCATCGAACACGCTTTCGCTAACGCAGCTGTCGGTCAGCACGCCGGCGACGATCAGGTTCTCGACCTTGAGTTCGGCGAGGCGTTGCGTGAGATCGGTCCTGCGGAAAACGCTCGGCCAGTGCTTGTGGATGACGATGTCGCCGGGCAGCGCCGCCACCTCGGCGCAGATGTCCGCGCCATTGCTGCCGGCCACGGCCGAACGAAACTCCTCGGTCAGGATTTCCTCCTGCCTGGCATAGCCATCGCGCTCCTCCGGCTTCACCCAGGCCTGGGCGTGGATGACCGGCACGCCGGCCGCACGGGCCGCGGCGATCAGGCGGACGGCATTGGCGAGCACCGCGTCATAACCGACGACCGGCCAGGCTGCGCCGGGGCGGTATTCGTTCTGCAGGTCGATGACGAGCAAGGCGGTCGCGGCAAGGTTCATGGCTGATCCAAATTGTCGAAGTCGGTGACGAAACGGAAAAGCAGACGGATCGCCTGGTCGAGATCGGCGATGTCCATCGCTTCATGCGGGTTGTGACTGCCGTTCTCGTTGCGCACGAACAGCATGGCGGTCGGGACGCCGGCGCCGGCAAAGGTAGCCGCATCGTGCCCGGCGCCACTTGGCACATGCGGCGCGGGCATCTGTATGTCCTGTGCGGCGCGGTCGAGCCCGGCGATGAGTGCCGGCGACATGGTTGCGGGCTCCCAGGTGAAGCGCGGCCCGGCCTCGAAGGTGACGCCGCGCCTGGCGCCGACTTCGGCGAAGAGCGCGTGAAGGCGCGCTTCGATCCGTTCCAGCACGGAGGCGTCGGCGCTGCGCACATCGAGCGTGAAGCGAAGCTCGCCCAGCACGCGGCTGCCGCCGTGCTGGCTCGGATCGGATTCCACGCGGCCGAAGGTGATGGTGGCCTCATGGCCGTCGCGCTCGAGCGCGTCCCATTCCGCTTCGAGCCCGGCGACCATATCGGCGAAGCCCAGCACGCTGTCATGCCGGGCAAAGCGCGGCTCGGCGCCGGAGTGGCCATAGGCGCCGAGACACTTCGCATCGACATAGCGAAAGCCGCCGGCGATCCCGGTGACGATGCCGACCGGCACGTCGACGGCCACCAGACGCGGCCCCTGCTCGATGTGGACTTCGACGAAGGCGGCTATGCGGCTGGCGTCGATGCCGGCAACGCCACGCCTGACAGCGTCAGGATCGAAGCCTTCCTCCTGCATATGCTCGGCAAGAGTCCTGCCACTGTCCGATCTCCGCGCTTCCAGCGCCTGCGGCTGCAGCAGACCCAGCGCCGCCTCGCTGCCGGGATAGGACAGCGGAAACCACGCCGCTTCCTCGGCCCGTGTCACCAGCAGGATCAGATCGCGCGGCGGCTGCATCTTCTGGCCGACAAGCTCGGCCATCACCGCCAGCCCCGCGACAACGCCGGCGGCGCCGTCGAAATTGCCGCCATGCGGCACGCTGTCGAGATGCGAGCCGATGACGATCGCCGGCAGATCGGGATTGCGGCCTTTCAGCGTCAGATAGAGATTGCCGGCGACATCGACGCGCGCCACGGCGCCGAGCTTTTCTGCCTCTTCGCGGACCATTGCGTGGGCAAGCCGCTCACCCGGACCGTAGGCAACGCGGGTTATGCCCGGTGCGTCGGTGGTGGCTGCGGCCAGCCTGTCCAGCACCTGCCCGGCCAGTCTGCCGCCCGCCGTCAGACTGGCACTGGTCATCACGCGGAAGCTCTCTGGTGGCCTGCGCTCCGCAGCCGATGCGGCGTCAGATCCGCCAGCGCGACGCCTTGCCTGGCGACATCGTCCGGTAGGCCGTCGCCCGCCATCAGGCTGGCGCAGACGCGCGACAAAGCGGGCGAGGTCTTGATGCCGTAGCCGCCCTGCCCGACCAGCCAGATGAAATCCGGGACCTCGTCATCGGGTCCGACGACCGGCGATCCGTCGGCGACGAAGGTCCTGAGGCCGGCCCAGGAACGCGACACCCGCTGCACCTCGATCGTCGTCGCCTGGCCGAGACGCTCGGCGCCGATCGCGACATCGATATCCTCGGCATAGGTATCCATCGGCACAGAGGCCGTCGCATCGGCCGGCGAGACCAGCAACTGGCCGGCATCCGGCTTGAAGTAGAATTCAGCACCGACATCGTTGACTAAAGGCCAGTCGGTGATGCTGACGCCGTCGGGCGCCGGGATGTTGAAGGCGGTGCGGCGCTTCGGCTGCAAGCCGATCGGGCGCACGCCGGCCATGACAGCGATCTCATCGCCCCAGGCGCCGGCGGCATTGACGATAAGCGGCGCGACGAACGTTCCCGCTAGCGTTTCGACCCGCCACTGGCCGCCTTGCCGGCTGATGCCGGTGACGCCGGCATTGGTGACGATCTTCGCGCCGCACGCACGGGCACCGCGCAAAAAACCCTGGTGCAGGCCGTTGACGTCGATATCCATCGAATGCGGTTCGATGTAGGCGCCGGCGAGATAGTCGGCGCGCAGCACCGGCACGCGTGCAATCGCCTCGGCCGGCGTCATCGCGACGATCGAGGGAACCAGCGCCTGCGCCGTCTCCAGCTCCTGGTGCAGCAGGTCGAGTTGATCGCTGCGCGCCACGGTGATCATGCCGCGCTTGCTGAGCAGCGGATAATCCGAGAAGCCGGCCGGCGGTTCGGTCAGGAACGCCCGGCTAGCCAGCACGATCCGGCGGATGATTCCGTTGCCGTAGTTTTCGGTAAAACTCGCCGCCGAGCGGCCGGTGGTGTGATAGCCGCAATGGCTTTCCCGCTCGAGCAGGATCACCTTGGCCGAACGGCTGATCTCGAAGGCAGCGCCGGCACCGGCAATGCCGCCGCCGATGATGATGACCTCGGTCTGCTCGGCCGCGCTCATAAAAGACCTTCCTTCAACATGGCTGCACCGGCATCGTCACGCGATACGGCAGGCGGCTCGCCCAGGCGTCCGCGCCGGGCGCGGTCGCGAGCACCGCGGCCCTCGGCGAGATTGTCGGCGAGCGCATTCTGCCGGGCGCAATCCTCCAAGGCCAAATCAATCACCACGGGCACAGGCTTGCCTGCGATCTCGATGCCCTTCAGCCGCGCCCACACGGCGCGGCGCTTGCGCACCTGATGCGATTGCAGTTCGCCGAGTTCGGCAAAGCTGGTCTCGCGCTTGACCGTCAGTGCGCCGTCCGCAACCGCCGCATCGAACAGCTCGAGGCCACGCCTGGTGCGCACGATGATGCCGTTGAGCGGTTCGTCCTCGACCGCCGGGCCGCCATTCAGCCAAGCATCCGAGACGGCGATATCCGCCACCTGGCCGATCGCGTCGGGGCAGATCTTGCAGCGCGGCTGGATCATCCATTTGTCCTCGTCCTCCCACAGCTGCCGGTAGCTGAGCTCGAAGACGCGGCCATCCTTCGCTTCGATCCGGTTAAGGCCGGGATTGCCGTGCCCCCGATAGCGGAACAGCGCAAGCTCGTCCTCGCGCAATCCAAAGCGCTGCAGCACCTGTTCCGATTTAGACAGGTCGGAGGCGCCGCCGCAGACGAAGGCCAGCGCATAGCGCATCAGCTCGTCAACACGCGGATCGAGCCGCGCGAGATTGCGCACAGCGGTGACGTCGCAGGGCTTCGCGATCAGCGCGAAGGGTTCGCCGTGGTCGAGGATTTCGCTGAAATCCACCAGCGGCGCCGCAGGCCCATAGCGCGAGCCCGCGCCTTCGAGCACCGAGGCGGCGTCGAAGCTTAGCCGGCGTTCGCTGCGCATCGGAGCCGACCGCGATGCCGCCACATGCAAGATGAATTTTACGCGGCCGGAACTCAGCAGGAACTGGCCGATTGCGGTCAGCACGCCGCCGCCAGAGCCGCGGAACTGCACCGCCGGATCGCCGGCGTGACCGAGAACCAGCCGTTCGGCAGGCCCCCAGACGGCGTCCATCAACTTGGCATTATTTGCCTGCGCCGGTGGCGGACCGGCGATCCGTGTCCCCGGGCAAACGGCGTTGATCCGCATCAAGGTCGGCATGTCGAGCGCCCGCCGGGCGACAGGTCGCTCGCGTCCTTCCGGCGTCATGACCATCTCGATAGCGCCGGTGTCAGCAAGCGACTGGCAAAGCCCACAGCCGATGCAAAGCCCGTTCTCGACGATCTCGCTCAAAGACAGGGGATCGGCGGGAGGAGGCTTCATGCCTTGTGTTCGACTGGCTTGATCGAGGCCCACCGGCGTCAGACCTGTTCCGCGATCAAGCGATACTGATCCGGCCGACGATAAAGCGCGAAGTCGAAATTCACCTTCCGGCAGGTGGTGATGAGGTCGAGATCGGCGCGATGGACGATGACTTCGTCGTCGAGCGACAGCGCCTGTGCGGCGATCTCGCCTGTCGGCGCGATGATGCAGGAGCCGCCGATCAGCGCCTGGCCGTCTTCGAGGCCGGCCTTGGCGGCGGCCGCGACCCAGAGCGTGTTCTGATAGGCGCCGGCCTGCATCGGCAGATGGTTGTGGAACATGCGCAGATGCGCCAGCGCCGGCGCCTCGTCGAGCAGCAGCGGCGTGTTGTAGCCGAGCAGCACCACCTCCGCGCCGTTGAGGCAGAGCATCCGGTAGGTTTCCGGCCAGCGGCGGTCGTTGCAGATCGCCATGCCGGCGCGGACGCCGCGATAGTCGAAGACGGGGAAGCCGAGATTGCCCGGCTCGAAATAGCGCCGCTCCAGATGCGTCGTCGTGCCCGCTTCCGGTTCGCTCGACCCCGGCACATGCATCTTGCGGTAGCGGCCGATGAAGGCGCCATCCGGTCCGACCAGATCCATGGTGTTGAAGCGTCGCGTGACACCGTCTTCGCGCACGAGTTCGCAGTAACCGAGTGCGAAGCCGATCTTGAGCCGGGCGGCCGCATCGTAGAGACGCTGCGTTTCAGGCCCCGGCATGGAACGCTCAAAGAAGGACTCGATCTCGGCGGTATCATCGATGCTCCAGCGCGGAAAGAAGGTGGTCAGCGCCATTTCGGGGAAGACCGCGATCTCCGCCCCGGCGACTGCGGCCTTCTCCAGCAGATGGACGAGGCGGCCGACCGTCTCGGCGCGTGAGGCGCTGCGCTGGATGGGGCCGGTCTGGCAGACCGCTATCGTCAGGCATCTAGCCATGGCGTCGTCTCCTCGACAGGTTTTCCAGATTGAGCCGGGTCGGCGGCTGTCCTCGCTACGAAGCGGCCGAAGCCGGGCTGCGCCTGAAGCATCCCGTCGGCGATCACCGGCATGCCGCGCACCAACACGTTAGTCGGTTTGCCGGTCACGCTTTTGCCCTCGTAAGGCGTGAAGTCGACGCGCGAATGCAGGGCCTTGTGGCCGAGCGTCCAGCGCGCCGTTGGATCCCACAGCGCCAGATCCGCGTCGAGCCCGACCTCGATCCTGCCCTTGGCGTGCGCGAGGCCGTAGATCGACGCGGCATTGCGCGAGGTGAGGTCGAGATAGCGGGCGAGCGTGAGGCGACCGGTCAAAAGCCCTTCCGAGAACAGCAACGGCAGGCGGGTCTCGATGCCGGGAATGCCGCTCAGCGTGGTGGTGAAGCCGGGCGTCTCGGCCCTGCCGATCTTGTCGGCGAAAAAATAGGGCGAGTGGTCGGATGACCAGAGGTCGATGCCGCCATCGATCAAGTCCCGCCACAGATGCTCCTGGCTGCGCGGCGAGCGCGGCGGCGGAGAGAAGACGAACCGCGCGGCATCCTTGCCCGGACGGTCGAGATCGGCGGCGTCGACGAACAGATATTGCGGGCAGGTCTCGGCGACCACATCGACACCGCGCGTCCGCGCCCGCGCCACCTCCTCGGCCGACTGCCAGGAGGAGACATGGACGATGGTCATGCGCGCGCCGGTCATTTCCGCAAAGGCCAAAGCACGATGAGTCGCCTCGCGTTCCATGGTCTCGCTGTGGGCGACGACGTGATAGCGGATGTCGGTGCGGCCGAGATCGATCAGGCGCCGGCGCGTGCGCCGGATGGCGGCGTCGTTCTCGGCATGGACCATGACGATCCAGCCGAGGCCGTGCGCGGCGTCGAGGACCCTGAAGAAGAGGTCGTCGTCGACGGCAAAACCCTGATAGGTCATGAACAGCTTGACCGAGGCGATGCCGCGACCGGCGAGCTGCGCAAGCTGTGCCTCGACATCGGCGCCGGTGCCCATGGTCACCACGGCGTGCAGTCCGTAGTCGATCACAGCCTGACCCGCTGCGCGATCGAGAGCCCGGTCCATGGCGCCAATCGTGGTCATGTCCGGACCCGGCATGCCGAACGGGACAATGCAGGTCGTGCCGCCGAACGCCGCCGAGATGGTGCCGGACTCGAAGTCGTCGGCATTGCCCGCGCCGCCCCAGACCGGCTGGTCGAGATGGCAATGGGCGTCGATGCCGCCGGGCATGACCCAGCGCCCGCCGGCGTCGAGCAATGACTTGCCGGACAGGCCACTGCCGATAGCGGCGATGCGGCCGTCGTCGATGCCGATGTCGCATTCGGCCCAATCGTCGTCGAGGGCAACGCGTCCGCCTTTGATCACCAGCTCATGCATTGGTTTTGCCGCCCCCTTCGCGGACGGGCCCCTCAGCCGACGGCCGCCGTGACCATGATCTCGACGCGATACTGGTCGCCGGCAAGGCGCGCCTCGACCGTTGCGCGAACGGGCATGGCGCTCCTGTCGATCCAGGCATCCCACGCCGCATTCATCATCTCGAAATCGGCGATGTCGCGCAGCCAGATCTGGGCGCTGAGAAGCTTCGACTTGTCGCTGCCGGCCTTGGCCAGAAGGGTGTCTATCTTGGCGAGGATTTGCTCGGTCTGCGCGGTGGTGTCGCCGGAGAGGTCGTCCGCCGTCAGGCCGGCGACATAGACGGTGCCGTTGTGGCGCAGCACCCGGCAGAAGCGTTGGCCGTTCTCAAGACGTTCGATCGTCATTCGGTTTCCTCCCTTGGCGGCTTTTCGATCATGGCAGATTGACTATGGTACGGAGCGGACAAAACGACTGTAAAGCCTGGGAAGCGGCATGATGCGGCTTTCGGCGACAAGGATGGCCAAAAAAATTATGGTCATAGCCGTGTCAATCTTCGTTTGTGGCGCGCTTGGCGGGGTATAGCTTCTGCAACCAGCCGCGGATCAGCGGCACCGCCAAGGGGGAGCCGCCGCAATGCATGACAATGCAGCGCCGATTATCTGGGCCGCGCCGATTGTCTGGCCTGCGCCGATTGTCGTGCCCGCGCCGATTGTCGGGCCCGCGCCGATTGTCGGGCCCGTCTCCCGTCGCCGGCGCGCATCGTAGCCGGCCGACAGCGGCATTCATGGGATCGGTCGCTCAATCCGCGATGCACTTGTGGCGGAACGCCGAGCGCTCCCGCGCCATGCTGCCGATCATGGCCAGCGTGTGTCTTGCCTGCATCGGCAGCGCCATGCTGACGACCGCGGTATCGTTCTACCTCGGCAAGCCCGGCATCGCCCCCGACATCATGCAGATCGTGCTCACCGCCTATCCGGTCGGCTTCCTGATCGGATGCCTGATAACGCGCCCGCTGGTGGTCCGCTACGGCCATGAGCGGACATTCCTGCTGATCCTGACGACCGCCCTGCTGTCGGCCGCGGGCTTCGTCTTCACCGATTTCGTGCCGAGCTGGTTCTGCTTCCGGCTGCTCGGCGGCATGTCGATGGCCTCGATGTTCGTGATCTGCGAGAGCTGGATCAACCTCTATGCCGAGCAGCACAATCGCGGCGCGATGTTCTCGATCTACATGCTGACGACGGCGATCGCGGTGCTGCTCGGACAGGTCCTTGTCGCGCTGGTCGGTCCGCAGTCGCCGCATCTGTTTTCGGTCGCGGCGGCGATGGTATTTTTGGCGTTCGTGCCCAAATTCGCCGGGCTGCGCTGGCCGGCGCTGCCTTCGGTGCCGGCCGAACCGGCGCAAGCGACCGGAGCCGACAGAAGGCTCGGGCCGCTGGCGCTGTTCAGGCTGGCGCCGGTGACGGTGGTCGCCATTTTCCAGGGCGGCATCACCAACATGAACGTCTTCGTGCTGACGCCGATCTATGGGACGCAGATCGGATTGTCGGCGTCGGCCACGGTCTGGCTGGTGACCACGATAAGCATTGCCGGCATGGTCGCGCAGACCCCGATCGGCTGGCTGTCGGACCGCCTTGACCGGCGCCTGATACTTCTGGTGCAGGGGCTGGTGTCGGTGACGGCCTGCGCCATGATCGCGTGGGTCGGCGCTCTTTCGGTGCCGCTGCTGTTCGTGCTGTTCTTCGTCTACGGCGCCACGGCGCTGACGATCTATCCTGTGGCCATGGCCTTCGGCGCCTCGCAGCTTCATAGCCGGCACATGGTCGCCGCGTCCGGCACGCTGCTCCTGCTCTATTCGATCGGCAATGTCGCGACGCCGGGCGTCGCCGCGGGATTGATGGCGCATATCGGGCCGCCGGCGATGTTCCTGCTGCTTGGCGGCGGCGCGGTGCTGGTCACGCTTGCGGCCTGCTACAATCTTCTGCGCCGGCCGGTCGCGACGCCGATCGTGCAAGCTGTCGAGGACCAGGTCTGATGACGAACAATCCCGCGACGAACCGGCTGAAAGACAACGTCGTCCTGATCGCGGGTGCCGCAAGCGGTATTGGTGCGGCAATCGCCCAGCGCTGCGTTGCCGAAGGCGCAAGCGTAGTCTGTGCCGACTATGATGCCGGGGCGGCGCAGGCTCTTGCCGATGGGTTTGGCGCTGCGGCGGTCGCCTGCCGCTGCGATGTGACCGACGCCCTCTCCGCCAGCAGCGCCGTCGACATCGCCAAGGAGCGCTTCGGCCGCTTGGACGGGCTGGTACACAACGCCGCCGCGCCGTCGACGAACGCCACCGTGGTCGATCTCGATGAGAGCGCCTGGCGACGCGAGCTCGACGTCAGCCTGACCGGTGCGTTCCTGATGAGCAAATTCGCGGTGCCATTGATCGCCGCAGGCGGCGGTGGCTCGGTGGTGTTCATCGGCTCGCAATTCGGACGCGTCGCCACCACCAGGGCCGTCGCCTACTGCGCCGCCAAGGCCGGGCTGATCCATCTCGCCAAGGCGATGGCGGTCGACCATGCGCCCGACAAGGTGCGCGTCAACAGCCTGTCGCCGGGCGCGGTGGCGACGACGCGGCTGCTGCGCAGATTTCCGGATTTCGACGCGGCCAATGCGGGTCTCGGCCCCGCCCATCTGCTCGGCAGGATCGCGGAGCCGGACGAGATCGCCGCGGCGGCGGCTTTCCTGCTGTCGTCTGACGCATCCTTCGTCACCGGTTCCGACATGCTCGTGGATGGCGGCTATGCGACGCGCTGAATGTCCATCCCTCTGGCCAACCTCAAAGGAGTTTCCATGACGCTGCTCGTCACCGGCGGCACCGGCTTTGTCATGAGCGTGGTCGCGCGCGAATGGCTGGACCGCGATCCGCAAGCCCGCGCCGTCATCCTCGACCGTTCCGGCCCCGACGCGATCGCGGAGACATTCTTCGCCCCGGTGCGCGACCGCCTGACTGTGCTGACGGCGGACATTCTGGAGCCGTCCGCCTGGGCAGCAGTGCTCGATGCGCACAACATCACCGCAATTGTCCACGGCGCGACGGTGACGCCGAATTCGCGCCCGAGCGACCCGCAGATGCAGCCGGAGGCTCACGATCCGGCATTGATTGTCGACGTCAATCTGATGGGCACGGTGCGCATGCTGGAATGGGCGCGCAGCCGTCCCGGCGTCAAGCGTTTCGTCTATGTCAGCTCCGGTTCGGTCTATCGCCACCACGGGCCGGACTGGAACGGCGAGCCACTGCCCGAGGACGGCTATGTGGCGCCGCTGACGCTCTACGGCATCTCGAAATTCGCGGCCGAGATGGTCACCAACCGCTACGCCGACCTGTTCGGCCTTTCGGCCATTTCGGTCAGGCTGTCGTCGGTCTACGGCCCGATGGACCGCGTCACCGGCAGCCGCAACGTCCGCCATTTGCCGAACCGCGTCGCGCATATGGCGCTCAACGGCGAGACGATCCGGCCGAACAGTTTTGAGCCGCTCGGCGACTATGTGCTGTCGAGCGACGTCGCCAAGGCGATCATTGCGCTGCTCGATGCAAAAGACCTGCGCTACCGGCACTACAATATCGGCAGCGGCACGACGACGACGGTCGGCGACTTCATTGGCTGGGCAGCTGAGCGCGTTCCCGGCCTCAAGGCCGAGGTCAGCCCGATCGAGGGAGCGAATATCGTCATGAACGTTGCGCTAAAGACCGGCATGTGGGGCGAATACGACCTGGCCCGCATCGAGCGGGACACGGATTGGCGACCGAGGCCGGCCAGAGAGGCCTTCCATGATTACATGGACTGGATCGCCGCCAACGAAGCCTGAGGAGGACAGCCGATGCCGACCGATCACCAGCAGCCGCGCGACTTCGTCGGTTACGGTCCGCGCCCGCCCTTCGTCATCTGGCCGGGCGGCGTCAAGCTCGCCATCAATCTGGTGCTCAACTACGAGGAAGGGTCGGAATATTCCTGGCTCGAGGATGGCCGCAACGACAATTGGGGCGAGTACAATCTCGCCAGCAGCCCGCCGGTGCGCGACCTCGGCACCGAGACGCATTTCGAATATGGCAGCCGCGCCGGCGTGTGGCGGCTGGCGCGGCTGTTCGACCGCTATCAGATCCCGGTCACCATCTCCGCCTGCGCCGTCGCGCTGGAGCGCAATCCGGCGGTGGCCGAATGGATGAACGCGCGGGGACATGACCTGCTCGGCCACGGCCTGCGCTGGATCGACTACACGACGATGGAGCGCGGCGAGGAAGAGCGCCAACTGCACGAGGCGATCGCGCTCTATGAGAGACTGATGGGCAGGCGACCCTTGGGCTGGAACTGCCGCTCGTTCCCGAGCGTCAACACGCGCGACCTGCTGGTACGGGAGGGTGGGTTTCTCTACCATTCCGATCCCTGCAACGACGACCTGCCCTATTTCCTCGACCACCAGAGCACCCAAATCCTCGTCGTGCCCTATTCCAAGGCCCTCAACGACAGCCGCTATCTGGTGGCGCCGGGCTACAGCAACCCGCGAGACTTCGCCGAGGATTGCCGCTCGGCGATCGACTACATGCTCGACGAAGCCGACGAGACCGGCGGCCGCATGCTGACGATCGGCATCCACGCCCGCTGGATGGGCCAGCCCAACCGAGCATCCGGACTGCGCGAGGTGATCGAGCATGTGAAAACGAAGCCGGCGGCCGCCTTCATGCGCCGCGAGGACATCGCGCGCTTCTGGCTCGATAACCATGCGCGCTTCGAGCAGCGCGGCTGACGGCATGTTCGAGACGCTGATCCGCGGAGCCACCGTCGTCAATGCCGGCGGGCCTGACCGGCGCGACGTCGGCATCGCCGGCGGCAAGATCGCGGCGGTCATTCCACCTGGCGAAAGAGCGGAAGCGAAGACGGTGCTGGACGCCTCGGGCAGCCTGCTGCTGCCAGGCCTGGTCGACGCGCATGCGCATCTGCGCGAACCTGGGCTCACGCACAAGGAGGACTTTTCCTCCGGCACGCATGCCGCGGCGCTTGGCGGCGTGACGACAGTGCTCGATATGCCGACCGACGAGCCGTGGACGGCCAGCGCCACGCAGCTGGCCGACAAGATGGCGATGGCCGAAGGCCGTATCCATGTCGATGTCGGCTTGCAGGCGGTGGTCAGCCGTGACTTGTCGTTGATCCCCGGCTTGCTCGACCTCGCACCGGTGTCGTTCGAATTGTTCACCGCCGATGTGCCCGAAGACTTCCTGTTTCCCACCTTCGATGCGGTCGCCGGCGCCCTGCGGCATTTCGCTGGCGCCGATACGCTGATCGGCATTTCGCCGGGCGATCAATCCATGCTGGCCAGCAGCATTGAACGCAACCAGGCGGGGACCATCGCGGCCTTCCTCAACAGCCGGCCGCCGCAGGCGGAAGCCGGCGGCATCAGGCGGGCGGTTCTTGCCGCCGCCAGGACGGGGACGCGCATTCATGTCCGGCAGATCAACTCGGAACTGGGCGTGGAGGCGTGGAGCCGGCTGCGCGACAGGGCGGACGCCAGCGTCGAGACGACGCCGCAGAACCTGTTCTTCAGCGCCGACGACTATGAGACGCAAGGCGCCAGGCTGAAGGGCTCGCCGCCCCTGCGATCGCGGCAGGACGTCGAAGCGTTGCGCTCGGCGCTCGGCGCCGGGCTGATCGATATCGTCGCCACCGATCACGCACCGCATGCGCCGGCCGAAAAGGCAGCCAGCTACGCGGCTTTCGCCGACATTCCGGGCGGCATGCCGGGACTGCAGACGCTGCTGCAGACCATGCTGAAACTAGTCGACGACGGGCTGATCACGCTGCCCGATGTGGTGCGCCTGTGCGCCCGCAATCCGGCGGAGCGCTTTGGGCTCGGCCGGCGCAAGGGGCGGATCGCCGCCGGCTACGACGCCGACATTTTGATCGTCGACCCACGGCAATCCAGCTCCATCTCGAATGCCGAGCAGGTTTCCCGCGCGGCTTACACGCCATTCGACGGCTGGACCGTCAACGCGCGGCTGACCAATGTCTTCCTGCGCGGCCACGAGATCGTCCGAGACCAGCGGCTGGTCGGCCCGGCGCAGGGAAAGATCGTCACTCGGGAAGACTGAGGAAGACCCATGGCACTGCTTGAGAAAAAGATCGCCATCGTCAGCGGCGCCAGCTCCGGCATCGGCCGTGCAATCGCCTTGAGGTTCGCGGCGGAAGGCGCCTGCGTCGTCATCGCCGACACGGTCGAATTGCCGATCGAGGGTGGCCAGAGCACCGCCGCCCTGATCGAATCGAGCGGCGGGACGGCGATGCATATCGCGACGGACATTTCCGACTGGAACGCCGTCGATGCGCTGGTCGCTGCCACCGTCACCCGCTTCGGACGGCTGGACGTTATGGTCAACAACGCGGCGATCTACACCAGCACCAACCTCATCGAGACATCGCCGGAGCAATGGAGCCGCGTCATCGGCGTCAACCTGACGGGCTTCTTCCATTGCTGCAAACGCGCTGTCGCGCAGATGCTCGCCCAGGCGCCGGTCAATGACGTGCGCGGCCGCATCATCAACATCTCGTCACAGCACGGCATGGTCGCCTGCCCCGGCGATTTTCCCTATTCGGTGAGCAAAGGCGGCATCGTGCAGATGACGCGGCAGATCGCCGTCGACCACGCCGACGATTTGATCGTCTGCAACGCGATTGCGCCCGGCAAGATCATCACCGGCAAGCCGGGTGTCGCCAACGACGCCGACGCGCTCGATTATTCACGCAGCCGCACGCCATGGCCGCGGCTCGGCAGCCCGAACGATGTGGCGGGCGCCGCCCTGTTCCTTGCCAGCGACATGGCAAGCTACGTCACCGGCATCAATTTGATGGTGGACGGCGGCTGGATGGCTGGCTGACGGAAGACCTGAACCAGGCTTGATCTTTCCTGTCGCTTCATGGCAGGCGATCAACTGAGATCTCTTGCGCAAGCGCGCTTCCTCGGCACTTTCGGAGCATCCCATGACCATCCCTCGCGTCGTCGTCACCCAACGCTTCTTCGATGACGAGACGACCGCCTATCTGCGGGCGAACGGTTGCCAGGTCGACATTGCCGAATCCTCGAAGGTCGAGGGCGATGGGAACCTCTCGCATGACCAGTTGGTGAGTATCCTGAGAGACGCCGATGCATGGATCGTCGGCCATGCGCGGGTGACGCGGGAATTGCTCGAGGCTTTGCCCGATCTCAAGATCGTGGCACGCCGCGGCGTCGGCTACGAGCGCGTCGATGTCGAGGCTGCCCGTACGCTCGGCCGCGTGGTGACGATCGCGGCCGGCGGCAACGATGCCTCGGTCGCCGACCACGCGCTTGGCCTCATGCTGGCCGTCGGCCGGCGCCTGCGCGAAACACAGATGAACATGATCGCCGGCAACTGGACGATATTGATCAGCTCGGATCTGTACCGCAAGACGGTCGGCCTGATCGGCCTCGGCCGCATCGGCCGCAACGTGGTCCAGCGACTCAAGGGTTTTGAAGCGCGCATCCTCGTGTCCGCGCCGAGCGCGGACAAAGCCTATGCCGAAGCGAACGGCATCACCTATGTCGATGTCGATACGCTGCTTCGCGAAAGCGACTGTGTCAGCCTTCACGCTCCGCTCTCGCCGACGACGCGCAACCTGATCAACAAGGACACCCTGGCGCTGATGAAACCGACGACGGTCCTGATCAATACGGCACGAGGCGGCCTGGTCGAGGATCGCGATCTTCTCGAGGCGCTGAAGAGCGGCACGATCGCCGGCGCCGGCCTCGACGTCTTTTTGAGCGAGACCGACCCCGGCTACAAATCCGTGTCCGACGAATTGATCGCGCTGCCCAACGTCGTGGCCTCGCCGCATTCGGCGGCCTCCTCGGCCGAAGGGCTGGCGCGCACCAACATGGTTGCGGCGCAATGCGTGATCGCAGTGCTGAACGGCAGGGACCCGCCGAGCGGCTGCGTCGTGGCCGACGGCCGTGGGCGAGCGTCTCGCTGATCGCCCGGGCGCCGAGGAATCACATTTCCACGGGGTGGGCGCTGACCTGGTGCCTGGTGAAGCGCGGCAGCAGCCCTGAGCACAGCACCAGCACGACGATGATCGCGAACTGGCTTGCGATGACGATGCCAAAGGCCTTCGAAATGCTCGCCGGCTCCAGTGCCAGATAGAGCGTGCCGAGGGTTGCGACCCCGAGTGCCAGGCCGGACTGCTGCAGCGTGATCAGAACGCCGCTGCCGACGCCCGCCAGGTGCGCGGGAACATCGGCGAGCACGGCGCGGAACAATCCTGAAAACAGCATCGACTGTCCGGCGCCGATCAGCATCAGCGGCACAGCCAGTTCGATCAGGCTCACATTCGGCCAGCCCAAGACCATGATGGCGACCAGCAGGGCCAGGCCAAGCGCCTGCACGATGCCGCCCGCCGCCAGGGCGCCGCGTCCGAAGCGGTTGATCATGCGCGGGCTGACCATGGAGCCGATGAAGAACATGATCGCCATCGGCAAGATGGCGAGGCCGCTTTCGAATGCGTTGGCGCCGAGCCCGTTCTGGACGGTGAGCGCAAAGACGAACATGAAGGCGCCAAAGCCGACGCTGAACAGCGTAATCATGGCGAGACCGCGCGACATCGAGGGCAGTTTGAGCAATGACGGCGGCAGCAACGGCACCTCGCCGCGTGCCTCGGCAGCCCGTTCGACAATGACGGTCAGGATGGCCAGCACCACGGCTGCAGCCAACATTATCCAGGTCCAGGCGGGCCAGCCGAGTGAATGGCCTTCGGTCAGCGGCACCAAAAGTGCGGTCAGGGTCGCAGCGAAAAGCACCGTGCCGGGCAGGTCGATGCCGGCCGGGTGCGGCGAGCGGTTGGCCGGCACGACAAGCCGCGAGGCGAAGAACACGATGATGCCGAGCGGGATGTTGATCAGGAAGATCGGCCGCCAGGAGGTGCCGAACAGGTCGGCGCTGACCAGCAGGCCGCCGGCGAGCTGGCCGACGACCGCCGCAATGCCGGAGGTCGCGCCATAGAGCGCGATGGCCCGGGTCTTGCGCTCGCCTTCCAGGGTCGCCTGGAAAGTCGCCAGCACCTGGGGCACCAGCATGGCCGCCGTTGCGCCCTGGACCAGGCGGGCCGCGATGAGGACTTCGATGGTGGGTGCCAGGCCGCAGGCCAGCGAGGCCAGGATGAAACCGCAAAGCCCGACCAGAAACAGGCTATGGCGGCCGAAACGATCGCCAAGCCTGCCGCCCAGCACCAGCGTAGCGGCATAGGCCACGCCATAGACGGACACCACTAGCTCAAGTGCGGCCGGGGTTGCCTTCAGCGAGGCGGCGATCGTCGGCAGCGCCACGTTGACGATGAAGAAGTCGGCGATCGGCAGGAAGGCGCCGGCGAGCAGCACGTAGACGCCGAACCCGTGCAGGCCTCCGGCGCGCGCCATGGAACGGGGAGAATGCCAGGCCGGGTTTGGGGAGTAGGCGGGAGTCATTCGAGTCTCCAGATGTGTATGTCGACATAGTTATGTATACATAATGATTATGCACATATACATACCAGACAGGAGGCTGTAAACTCCCGCGGTATGAAAACCGACGGTGATTCATCCGCACGCAAAACCCCGCCCACGGCTATTCGGTGGGCGGATCTGGCCGACCTGATCCTCATCATTGCCCGCGAGATCCAGTTCCGTGGCTACCGGGATGAGCGGGTGTTCCTGCTCTCGCAGTCGGAGGGCATGGTTATGCGCCATCTGGTGGCGCACGCCTCGGCCACGCCCAGCCAGATCGCGGCCGCGACAGGGCTGCAGCGCACCAATGCCTCCACGGTGCTGCGCGATCTGGAAGGCAAGGGGCTGATCGAGCGCCATGTCGATCCGGAAGACCGCCGGGGTGTCAGCGTCCACCGAACGCGGCGCGGGGCCGACAACTACGCCCTGGTGCGCAAGGAATGGGGCGACGCCGTCTCTGCCGCCGCCGGCGGCGACGCCAGCAGGCTCGACGATGCGATCGCACTTCTCAGGTCCATCGAGGCCGGCCTCATCGCGACGCGCCCGAAAGGCAGCGACGATCGGGCGCGCCGAGGCAGTTGAACCCGGGCGCCCGTACCCAATCAAGCCCACAGTGCCTGCCACCGTGGATCAGGCGTTCGATTGCGGCTTGGCCGCCAAGGCGGATGCTCGGCCCGGCAGGTCAGGCCCGGGCCAATCGCTGCGGACGGCAACAAGTCACAAGCGTGCGCCGCTTTGCCTGTCGAAGATGTGGACCCGGCGCGGATCGATCTTCAGCCTTACCTCTTCGCCGGGACGGACGGTGAGCCGGTCCTTGACGATGGCGTCAATGGCGTCCTCGCCAAACCTGGCGAAGATCTGCGTCTCGGAGCCGGTCGGCTCCAGCACCGAAACCGTTGCCGGCAAACCGTCGGGTGCGATGTCGATATGCTCGGGACGGATGCCGTAGATGACCGGCTGGCCGCTCTGCGCCCTGCCCTCCTCGACCGGCAGCACGGAACCGGTGTCCGAGACAAAGACCTGCCTGCCGTTCTTCGCTTCGATCTTGCCCTTGATGAAATTCATCGCCGGCGAGCCGATGAAACCGGCGACGAAGACATTGCCCGGATTGTCGTAGAGATCGAGCGGTGCGCCGACCTGTTCCACCTTGCCGTCCCGCATCACCACGATCTTGTCGGCCATGGTCATCGCCTCGATCTGGTCATGGGTGACATAGACGATCGTCGTGCCGAGGCGCTGATGCAGTTCCTTGATCTCGACACGCATGGCAACGCGCAGCTTGGCGTCGAGATTGGACAGCGGCTCATCGAACAGGAAGACCTGCGGGTCGCGTACGATGGCGCGTCCCATGGCCACGCGCTGGCGCTGCCCGCCGGACAGCTGTTTTGGAAACCGGTCGAGTAGCTTGCCGAGATCGAGGATTTCGGCCGCCTTCTTCACCTTGGCGTCGATCTCGGACTTCGGCCTGCCCTTGATCTTGAGCGAGAAGCCCATGTTGTCGGCAACGTTCTTGTGCGGATAGAGCGCATAGTTCTGGAACACCATCGCTATGTCGCGGTCTTTCGGCAGCACATCGTTGACCACCCGGCCGCCGATGCTGATCTCGCCGCTCGATATCGCTTCGAGACCGGCGATCATGCGCAACAGGGTGGATTTGCCACAGCCCGACGGGCCGACGAGGATGACGAACTCGCCATCGGCGATGTCGACATTCACACCATGGATGACCTGCGCGCTGCCATAACGCTTGACGATATTCCTGACGGTGACTTCAGCCAACTCGCATCCCCTCTATTGCGGCAAGGCAATCTGCATCTTCACTTCGCCTTTTGGGGCGGATGCGGCGATCTCAAACGCGCGAACGCTGTCTTCGAAGTCGAACGTGCGCGTGATCAGCGGCTTCACGTCGATCGCGCCAGAAGACAGCATCGCAACACAGCGCGGGAAGACGTGGGCATAGCGGAACACATGCTCGACGCGCGCCTCGCGCACCATCGCCTTGCCGACGTCGTAGTTGATGCCATGCATCTGCACGCCGACGAACACCACCCGGCCAGCCGGACAGAGCGGATCGAAGACGCCTTCCGCGGCGCGCGGGCTGCCGGAGCATTCGAACACAATCTCCACGCCCCAGCCGTCGGTTGCGGCCAGAATCTCCTTGGCCAGATCCTGGCGCGCGACATTGATCGGCGTGATGGCGCCGAGCTTCGCTGCGAGCTCAAGCTTGGTGTCGTCCACGTCCGACACGAAGACCCGCGCGCAGCCTGCCGCCAGCGCCGACAGGGCCGTGACCAGGCCGATCGGCCCGGCGCCCATCACCAGTGCGATATCGCCCGGCTTGACCTGCGCCTTGGTGGCGGCGTGGACGCCGACGGCCAGCGGCTCCACCATCGCCGCTTCGGCAAACGAAACATTGTCGGGGAGCTTGAAGGTGAAGTTCTCCGGATGCACGACGCTTGGCCGCAGGACGCCGTGGATCGGCGGCGTCGCCCAGAAGCGAACCGCCGGATCGACATTGTACAGGCCCATGCGCGTCGCGCGGCTGTTCGGGTCGGGAATGCCCGGCTCCATGCACACCCGGTCGCCGACCTGCAGCGACTTCACCTCGGCACCTGTCTCCACGACAATGCCTGATGCCTCATGGCCGAGGATCATCGGCGCCTTCACCTGGAAGATGCCGGCGCCGCCATGCGTATAATAGTGCACATCCGAGCCGCAGATGCCGACGGTGTGCAATTTGATGCGCACGTCGCGGACGCCGAGTACCTCCTCGCGCTCGATCGGGAAATCGCGCAGCGTCAGTTTCAGCTTTTCTTCCAGCACCAGCGACTTCATGAGCCTGCGTTCTCCTCTTGTCTCCGCCCTACCCGCGCCAGACGATCAGCACACCCAGTACGATCGCCAGGACATGGCAGACCGACAATGGGATCGACTGTTCGAGGAAGCGCATCCAGAACAGTTCGAGCGCAACGAACAGATAGATGCCGACAAAAACCCGGTCGAACCAGTTGGTGACGATCGGCAGGAAACCAGTGCGTTGCGGGCTCGCCACGATGGTACTGGCCTCGTCGTCCACCTCATCGAGATCGACCATGTGCTCCATGGAACTACTCCTTGACCGCGCCAAAGGTCAGACCGGCCACGATGTGCCGCTGAACAACCGAGAAGATCAGCAGGGCCGGGACAAGCGTGATGATCGCGATGGACGCCATCGTGCCCCATTCGGTTCCGGTCGTCGTGACATACTCCGACAGGCCGGTGGTGATGGTGCGCGCGTTGAAGCTGGTCAGCGTCGCGGCGAGCAGGAACTCGTTCCAGGCGAAAACCCAGGTCAGGATCAGGGTAACGGCGAGGCCGGGCCGCGCGAGCGGAAAGATGACTTCGCGGATCACCTGCCAGGTCGTGGCACCGTCGACGGTCGCAGCCTCGTCCAGTTCCTTTGGAATTGCGTCGATCGTCGGCCTGAGCGTCCAGATGGCGAAAGGCAGGTTGAAGGTGCAGTAGAGCAGGATCATGCCGGTGCGCGTGTCGTAGAGCTTCCACTCACCAATGGTGAAGACCTGCGTAAAGAGCAGGAAGAAGGGCAGCAGGAACACCGCGGCCGGCGCCATGCGGTTGGTGATCGTCCAGAAGAAGATGTTCTCCTTGCCGGCCAGATCGAAGCGCGACAGCGCGTAGCAGGCCATGAAGGCAAGAACGGTCACCAGCACCGCGTTGCCGGTCGAGATGACGATGGAGTTGAACATGTAGCGGCGCAACGTGTCGTCGCCGAGAACCTTGACGTAATTCTTCCAGTAGACGGTCTCGAGCAGCACGCTTGGCGTGGTGAACAGCTCGACCGCCGGCTTCACAGAAATCACGAACAGCCAATAGATCGGGAACAGCGTCAGCAGGCTGAGCAAGGTCCACAGCAGGATGGAAAGAACCGGGCGGTTGGCGCGCATCAGGAAGGCCTCTTCTGGTCGCGCCGGGCGACGAGGGCGACATAAAGCAGCCAGCACATCACCAGAGTGAGGTACAGGACGATGATCGATGTGGCCGAGCCGTAGCCGTAGTCGGTCTTGGGAAACACGATCTTCCAGATATGCAGGCCGAGATAGCGCGTCGCGGCGCCGGGCCCGCCGCCGGTCAGCATCCACACTTCGTCGACGGTGCGCAGCGCGTCCATCAGGCGAATGAAGACCGTCGCCAGGATCGCCGGGCGGATCATCGGCAAGGTGACGTGCCAGAAGATCTGCCACCTGTTGGCCCCGTCGATCTGCGCCTGCTCGAACGGCTCCTTGGGAAGCGAGACCAGTGCGGCAAGCAGCGTCAGCGTCACCAGCGGCGTCCAGTGCCAGATATCCATGATGACGGTCAGCGCAAAGGCCATGGTCGCGTCACGACCGATATTGAGGTCGTAACCGAACCAGGATTTCAAAAGGTACGGGATGATGCCGATGCTGGGCGTCGTCATCAGGCGCCAAACCGAACCGACGACGATCGGCGCCACGATCAGCGGCAGCGTGTGGATCGTGCGGAACAATCCCCGGCCGGGGAACTCGCGCATGAACAGCTGAGCCAGAAGGTAGCCAAGGATGACTTCGCTCACGACGGCGAAGAAGGCGAATTTCAGCGTGAACGCGATCGAGGTCAGGAACTCGTTGTCGAAGACGAGACGGCGGAAATTGTCGGCGCCGTTGTAGATCATGTAGGGATTCGCACCGAACGGGTTCCATTGATGGAAGGCCACATAGAGCACGTACAGAAATGGGACGATGCCGAAGATGCCCAGGATCGCAATCGTCGGGGCGAGCATCAGCCATCCCACTCTGTTTGATCGCATGAAACCACTCCCCAGGCCGGCGCATTGTCCGCGACATTCTTGCGGCGGCGAAAATGTATTCGGGCCGCCGCTTCACGGCGGCCCGAATTTTAGGTTCGCGAAGCTACTTGCGGTAGCCGAGGTTCTTCAGTTCCGCCTCGGCGGCAGCAGCCATCTGGTCGAGCCCATCGTCGGATGAGACCTCGCCCAACAGGATCTTGTAGAAGATCGGCGCCGTGGCTTCACGCACCTGCGCATGGAACGGATAGGGCGGTGCGCCGGCAAACAGCTTTCCGTCGTTCTTGAGCATGGTGTAGTAGCCGTTGAGCTTCTTATCCATCTCGATGACTTTCGGATCGTCGTAGGTTGCCGTGTTGGTGATGCGGGGTGCTGCCACCGCCCAATCGCCCTGGACCGAGTCCTGGCCGATATACTGCAGGAACAGCAGCGCGGCTTCCTTGTTCTTCGAGGTTACCGGAAGACCGAAAGCGCCACCGTCATAGTAGCCGATATAACCCTTGCCGGCTTCCGCATCCTCCATGACGCCGGGTGCCAGCGGCGGCAGGGCGACGCCGACATTGCCCACGACCTTCGACTTTTCCGCGTCGGCAGCGATCCATGCCGCGTTCTCGCCGTAGACCAGGCCCTGTGCCGCGCGGCCCGCCGCGAAGGTGGTGCCGACTTCGGTCCACGTGCTTGCCGGAGATTCCGGCGGAGCGATGTCGCGCAGATGCAGCCAGTATTTGAGCGCGGCCTTGGCCTTGTCGCTGTTCATCGTGCCGCCATTGGCGACCGATGCCGAGTAGTTTTTCGACGCGTCGATGCCCCAGTTGTAGACACCGAAAGTGGGCGCGATGGACTCGAAGAACTCATACCATGACGCAGGGTGGCCGGTATGCGCCTGTGCCGTGGTGCCCCACAGTTCCAGATTGTGGTCCTTGCCCCATTTGGTGAAGAACTCCGCGATCTGCGTGTATTCCTCATGAGTCTTGGCCGGCACCAGGTCCTTGCCGGTTTCCTTCTTGAAGGCTTCCTTGATCGCCGGATCGTTGAACAGATCGGTCCGGTACAGATAGAGCTTGATGAAGGCTTCCATCGGAATGCCGAAAAGATCGCCGTCAGCATTCTTGAAATAGTTCGCAAATGTCGTGAAGTGCGTTTCGTCGTACTCCGGCGCTTTCAGCGACGGGTCGTCCTTCAGGGATTTCGTGATGTCGACCAGGAAGTCGCGGGCGAGATAGGCGTAGATGATGTCCTGCTCGATATAGACCATGTCATAGATGCCGGTCTTGGCTTCCATGTCCTTGATCGCCTTGTCGTACATCTGGTCCCAGGAGGTGGTCTCGATTTCCACCTTGATGCCGGTCGCCTTCTCGAAGGCGGGGGCAAGAACGTCCTTGATGTAGTTCGAAGGCGGCGTGCTTTCGGTCACGCCGTGCAGCGTAACACCCTTGTATTTCGCACCGGCGTCCGACCAGAAATCGGCTTTGGCGGGCATCACGCTGGTCATCAGGCCGACCGCCAATGCGGCAAGGCCCATTCTGAGTTCATGTTTCATTTTTCACTCCTCCAACAAAACATTGACTGTCAGTCATCCATTCTGCGATCGCCGCGTTCCACCCCCCTCAGGAACGGCACCTCCTGGCCACCCGGACATGGCTGAAACCCGTTTCAGGCCGATGCGCGCCGGTCCGTCCTGCTGGAAAAGTGGCACCCGGAAAAGAGAGCTCCCCGGGTGCCGGCCCTGGGAGGCAAATCCACGTCCAACGAAACGGCGGCTGTGGTTCCCGCAAAGACATCCTCCCCGACCGGTGCCTGAGATGAAAGCTCAGCGACACGGATCCTCCTGCGCTCGAGAATTTGTTCTGCCTGCGGCCTCCGGGCATTCCGATGAACTTAGTGCGGGGACACTTCCCCGTGCCACGCGTGGTTTGCAGGCGATCTATACTTTTTCGCCGACTGCCCGCGCGCCGCCTGACCAGGCGCGGATCTCCCTGAACGGATCGGCGCGCGCCTCGGTCCCGATCTTGTGGGCATTGCGCCGGTAATCCGACGGCGTGCGCCCGCAGATCTTGAAGAACTGCCTGTTGAAATTGGCGACGTTGTTGAACCCGACTTCGAAGCAGATGTCGGTGATCGGCCGATAAGTCTGCGTCAGCAGCGAGCAGGCTGCATATATGCGCGCAAGGATGACGTAACGGGCAAAGGTGTGACCTGTCTGCCGCTTGAAGAAACGTGAAAATGCTTGCGGTTCCAGCCCGCAGAGCCTTGCAACGAACGGCAGGTCGATATCGTCGCTATAGTGGTCCAGAACATAGCGCATTGCCACGTCGAGTTCCGGCGGCAATTCCGCCTGCGCGGAGGTAGGCGCCAGCCGCGAGAGCCTGCGGCGGTCGCCGGGATCGCGGGCCAGCGTGATCATCAATTGCAGAAAGAGCACCACACGCTCGGCACCCTGGGCAGCGCCGATCTGTGCGAGCAGCCGCTGCCCGGCGAGGGCGGTGGCCCCGCGAAACTCCACTCCGTAGACGGCGTCGTCGTAGAGCGGCCGGATGGTTCCGAGCTCAGGACAGAAGCCGGTGACCCGATCGGCCCATTCGCGGCTGAACTGGATCAGCATGTCGCGATTGCGAATTGTCTTCCCGGGTTCAATATCGCTGACCCAATTGTGCGGGACGTTCGGCCCGGTCAGGACCAGGCAGCCTGGTGCGAATTCCCCGATATGATCTCCCACCATCATGACGCCCGAGGTCGTTCGCGTCAGGTGCAGTTCGTATTCCGGATGATAATGCCACTTGGCTTTGAAGAACGGATAGTCATGCATGTTCCAGCGGAACGATTCCGCCGGCGGACATATGACCATTTCGAAGTCCGGAACGATCTTCAGAGCGGGCTTCATTGAGTGGCTCCTTCCCTGTAACGCAACGACCGCTTGATCCGCGGTCTCCCTAGAGCGGTTCAGCTTTTTATAATCGCTGCCCCGATCTAAGTATTTGTTTTTACACAATTCCGGACGGAAAACCGCTGCGCACTTTTCCTGGAATTGCTCTAGCCCTTCGGCAAGGGCCCCTCCCTCGGCGGCAGGCCGACGCCTCCTTCGCCTACTTGCCGGGGCTTATCGAAAACCGTCGTTGACCGGACGGTGACCAATCCTCACAGGCATTGCAGGCCGTTCAGTGCGCACGGGGTCGCCGAACAAATACAGTGAACGATGCCATCCGGCGAAAACATGACACAAGGTACCGCGCACTCAAGGCGCCGGCTCGAGATCCTCCTCCAATGCGTCTGGTGTTTTTGCCAGACTTATATGTTGCTTAATGAGACAAATTAGAGCTTTCCGTTGAGCTGTCAATCATTTTTGCACGAAAAGCGGAAACAGGCGGCACCATTACGCGCTTCGTATGACTCTTGACATGAACCTGGTTTGGATATTTTGTTGTGCTATGCAACATAGATCGTGTCGTGGAGGAGCTGCACATGCGCAGATTGGGCATTCATTCATTCGTTTGGACCGGCGGCGGCACTCAGGCCATGCTCGAGGAGGCGATGGAAAATTCTGCCGCCTGTGGCTATCAGCTGATCGAGTTCGCGTATCTGCGACCCGAAAAATTCGACCTCGACCGCCTCGCCAGCAAGGCTGAGGCGCTGGGCCTCGAAATCGCCGTCACGATGGGCCTTCCGCCAGGCGCCGACGTGTCGAGCGAGGATGCTGCCGTCGTCAAGGCAGGCGAGGACTTGCTTGCGGGCGCGGTCGCGGCCGTTCGAGATATCGGCGGCACCAAGCTTGGCGGCATTCTCTATTCCGCGCACACGAAATATTCGACCATGCCAAGCGATCGCGGCCGCAAGAACAGCATTGCAGCCATTGCGCGGACGGCCGAAGCGGCAAAGACGGCCGGCGTCGATCTTGTCCTTGAGGTCGTCAACAGGTTCGAGACGAACCTCCTGAACACGGCGGCTCAAGGCCTCGACTTCATCAAGGCGACCGGCTCCGATCACGTCAGGCTCCATCTCGACACGTTTCATATGAACATCGAGGAAGCGAACCCGGCGGCGGCCATTCGTCTGGCCGGCGACAAGATCGGCTATTTCCACATCGGCGAAAGCAATCGCGGCTACCTCGGCGACGGGGTGATCGATTTCGATCGCATCTTCGATGCCTTGCTCGATATCGGCTACGAGCGCGACATTACCTTCGAATCGTTCTCCAGCGCCGTGGTCGACGAAGGTCTTTCGCTGGCATGCGCGATCTGGCGCGATACCTGGACCAAGAACATGCCGCTGGCAAAGCACGCCAAGGCCTTCATCGACCTGAAAATGCAAGAGGCGGTTCGCCGGCGAACGACGAACGCCCGCCCATAGGCCGCACATGGGCAGCCTCCACGAGACGACGCCTGGTGGGTCGTGTTTTCGAAAACCCGTCCCAGTTGCCGCATGTTTGAGCGGCGTGTACCAAATGAGGGCCTGCGATCGCTTGCAGTTGGCGGATCGCAGGTAGCCTGGAGAGACCTACGTGAATGACCCGGCGTTGACCGCCAGTTCGCATCGCAGAATTCGACAAAGCAATGAAGTGGCGGCTCTGAGAGCCCTTCACCAGTTTGGACGACTTAGCCGAGCCGAACTCGCACGCAAATTGCGCCTTAACCGCTCTTCGTCGGGGCATATCATCGCCAGCCTGACGGCTGACGGCCTGGTGCGCGAAGCCATTGAGGATCCGCCCGAACAACCGGGTTATGCCCGGGTCGGCCGCCCCGGCATCATGCTGGAACTGGTGCCGGATGCCATATTCTTCCTTGGGGTGGAGATCGGCGTCGAACATATCAGCACGGTCGAGATCGATCTCGGAACCAACATCGTCTCGACGAATGTGGAACCGTTTGACGGACCGTCGATCAGCGTCGAGGCCGCGGTCGATCGCGCGGTAAGCCTGGCCCTCCAATCCATTCCGGCGTCGAAACTGGAGCGATGCGAAGGCTTTGGCGTCTCGACGCCGGCGCAGATGGACAAGCACGGACTGGTCCGGCTGGCGCCGCTTCTCGGCTGGCGAAACGTTCATCTCGCCGAGCTGGTACGAGACGTGCTGCCGCTGCGCGTTCCGGTACTTGCCGAGAACGATGCCAACGCATTCGCCATCGGCGCGACCTACGGGCGCAGCGAGGCGCATTCAGGCGTAACGCTGTTTCTCGTGATGGAGAGCGGCGTCGGCGGCGGCATCATCATCGACGGCAATCTTTTTCGCGGCGCCAACGGGCTGGCGGGCGAGATCGGGCACCTGATCATCAGCGACGCGCCGGGTCCGCGCCGCAATCTGGAACAGCTGATCGGCCTTGAAACCATCATGGGCGAATACCGCAAGGCCTCCGCCATCAGCCATCCGGCATTCGGCAACTTCCTTGCCGATGTCCAGGATCGCCTGCCCAGCGCCGTCTCTATCGCCGAGCATTGGGCAAAGGCCTTGGCAACAGGGCTTGTGCAGGCCTGCCGGATCATCGACGCCGACCGGATCGTGCTGGGCGGTTCGGTCGCCGCGCTCTATCCGCTGATGGCCGCCAGGGTGGCCGCCCACATCCACGCCATACAGGAATCCAGTTTCCCCTTCCCATCGATTACAGTGAACGATGAAGGAACTGTCGGTTCCGCTTTCGGTGCGGCCTGCATGCTGCACCAGCGTTATCTGTCTCTGGAGAGCCAGCGTTTCGCCGACGATACGGCGGAATTCGAAGAGCCGGAGGCAGACGAAGGGAGATAGTGCGCGGGAGCCTTTTTGCCACGACTTACCAACGGCGCCAATCCGGTTAATATGTTGCATAAGCATACAAATGCCCATAGTGTGCCTTTGGAGGAATAACAGCGCATTCCCGATCGTGACCATCTCAGGCCGCTGTTCGCTGCCAGGATCAGCGAGCGCGCCGCGAGACCTGCGGCAGGTGCGTCTCCGATCTCGAAAGTACCCAACAGCCGAGCCCATGCAATGCCCGCAGATGCGATTTCAAGTCAGACCAAGCTCGCTGCGGACGCACTCGGGCCGACGGTCGTCATCGGCGAGATCCTGGTGGAGATCATGGCGAAAAGCCGTGGCGACGGTTTCCTCGAACCGATCGAGCTCATCGGCCCCTACCCCAGCGGCGCGCCGGCGATCTTCATCGATCAGTGCGCCAAGATCGGCGGCTCGGCGGCAATTGTCGCCTCGGTCGGCGACGATGATTTCGGCCGCATCAACATCGAACGGCTCCGGTCCGACGGAGCCGACATATCGGCCATCTCGGTTAGCCCCGACTATCCGACCGGAAGCGCGTTCGTTCGCTATCGCGACGACGGCTCGCGCGACTTCGTCTACAACATCGGAAAATCCGCGGCCGCACTAGTCAGCCTGACGGCTGAGGCGAAGGCGCTGTTCGCGCGAGCCGGACACCTGCACGTCATGGGTACCGCTTTTGCCATCCCGGGTGTCTGGGAGATGATGGATCATGCCATCGGTGTCATCAAGCAGCGCGGCGGATCCGTTTCCCTCGACCCCAATCTGCGCAAGGAGTTGCTCGGGCACGGACAAACGCGGGAGCGCTTCGCCAAGCTCATCGATTTCGCCGACCTTCTCCTGCCTTCCGGAGACGAATTGTTCGTGGCGGCCGGTGTCGAAGGCGAAACCGCCGCGGTCACTGCGCTCTTTGCCCGTGGCGTAACGGAGATTGCTCTCAAGCGCGGCGAACACGGATCCAGATTTTTCGGCGCCGACGGCACGCGGATTGACTGTCCGGCGTTCAAGGTTGCCGAGGTGGATCCGACGGGCGCCGGTGACTGTTTCGGCGGCGCCTACGTCGCTTGCCGTCGCCTCGGCATGCCTGCGTTCAAGGCGCTTGAGTATGCCAATGCTGCGGGCGCTCGCAACGTCACCATGCAGGGTCCGATGGAAGGTGCTGCGTCACGCAAACAGCTTGACGAGTTCATCGCCGTGACCCCGAAAAACAGCACAAGTCTGGACACGGCCGCGCGCGGCCAAGCACGTAAACTGGAGGATTGAGATGGGTCAGGATCTGTCGGGAAAAGTCATAGCAATCACCGGTGCGGCGTCCGGGATCGGCCTGGCCTGCGCCAAGGCCTGTCTTTCTTCGGGGGCACGCGTCGTTCTTGTCGACTATGCCGAGGATCGGTTGAAGAACCTGGCGTCGGAACTGGGCGCGAACGCGATCCCGCTGGTGGTCAATCTCACCGACCCAAAAAGCGTGGCGGGCATGATGCCGGCCATTCTGGACAACGCCGGCCAACTCGATGCCTTCCATGCCAATGCCGGCGCCTATATCGGCGGCGATTTTACGGATGGCGATCCGGACGCCTTCGACCGGATGCTGAACCTGAACGTCAATGCTGTATTCCGAACGGTTCACGCGGTCCTGCCGCACATGATCGAACGCGGCACGGGAGACATCGTCGTCACCAGCTCCGTAGCCGGCCACACGGCCGTGCCGTGGGAGCCGATCTACACTGCTTCCAAGCACGCCGTTCAGGCGTTCGTCCACGCGCTGAGGCGGCAGGTCGCGAAGCACGGCATCCGTGTCGGCGCGATCGCCCCCGGGCCGGTGCTGACGCCCCTCGTCGAAGACTGGCCGAAGGAGAACCTCGACCGGGCGATAGCCGCGGGGACTCTCTTTGACCCGAAGGAAGTCGCCGAGGTCCTTGTTTTCATGCTGACGCGATCGCGCACGGTAACGATCCGGGACGTCGTCATCCTGCCGGCCAACTTCGATATCTGACAGCACGGCAAGTCGGCATCGGAATTAGGGAGGAGGACCATGTACCAGGCTCGTTTCAGGGTGGACAACGAGGTCGCCGTGGTGACCGGCGGTGGCCGCGGTATTGGCCTTGCCTGCGCGGATGCGCTTGGCGAGGCCGGCGCTTCCCTGGTGATCATCGAACCGGACGAGCAGGTCGGCAGCGCCGGAACGGATGAGTTGATCGCGAAAGGTCACGAGGCCGAACTGGTGATCGGCGACGTGACATCGTCTGCGAGAGTGACCGAGATTGCCGACATGCTGGCTGCCCGAGGAACGCCGGCTTCGATCCTCGTCAACAATGCCGGCATCGGCAGCAGCGGCATTTCACTGGAGGATGTGGACGACGAATTGTGGCTGCGGATGATGGACGTCAACATCAACGGCGTCTTCCGGTGCTGCCGCGCGTTCGGCAGGCACATGATCACCGCCCGGCATGGCTCGATCGTCAATCTCGGATCGATGTCCGGCACGATCTGCAATCGGCCGCAGCCGCAGACACCCTACAACGTCTCGAAAGCGGCCGTCCATCATTTGACCCGCTCGATCGCCGCCGAATGGGCGCCGCATGGCGTGCGCGTCAACGCGGTCGCGCCCACCTACATCGAGACGCCGATGGTTCTGGCGATCCCTGAAAACAAGACGCGGATCGAGGCCTGGCTGCGAGACACGCCGATGGGGAGAATGGGACAGGCGCATGAAGTCGCCAGCGCCGTGCTGTTCCTCGCCTCCGCCGCAGCCAGCCTGATGACCGGCGCCGTCGTGCCTGTCGATGCCGGCTTTACATGCTGGTAGGACGGCGGCCCCGAAATTCCTTCGCGGTCGGCTCGATGCTGCATCAGCGATCACAGGCACAGTGCGATGCCGCCATTGGCACTTGAACGGTCAAGTCGGGCAAGCGTAACATCCCGCTATCTAATTGAGTCTGCTTCATTCGTCCGGGCTAATGCTCGGATTGGTTTGGATACTTTCCTTGAATACGCAAGCCATCGGCGGCGCGCCGGAGCGCGGCAAATCGTTTGCCCATGTGGCGGAAGCCTCGTGGGGCAAGGGTCTTAGCACCCTGCTCCGCATCGTGCGCATGACGCTGCGCCATCCCTGGCAGGTCGCGATCACCATCGTCTCGACCTTCATCGCCGCGACGCTGCAGCTTTTCATCCCGCGCCTGCTGGGACGCGCCATCGATCAGGCGCAGGGTGTGATGGCCGCGGGTGCCGGCACCGCGGCAGGGAATGCGCTGTGGAATACGGCGCTGACGCTGCTCGTCGTCAGCATCCTGCGCGGCCTCTTCACCATTGCGCAGAACTACTATGGCGAGGCTGTCGGCCATCAGACCGGCTATGAACTGCGCCTGGCATTCTACGAGAAGATCCAGCGCCTGAGCTTTTCCTTCCACGACCGGGTCCACACCGGCGATCTGATCACGCTCGGCCTGCTCGATCTCGACGGCGTGCGCATGTTCTTTTCCACCGGCATCCTGCGCGTGGTGCTGCTCGGCGTGCTGATCGGCGTCGGCGCCTATCTGCTGATCAGCACCGATCTCGTGCTCGGGCTGCTCAGCCTGAGCTTCGTGCCGTTCGTCGCCTGGCGATCCTCGGTCACCCAGCTGGCGTTGCGCAGCACCTGGCTCACTTTGCAGCAGCGGCTGTCGGTGCTGAGCCGGGTGATGGACGAGAACCTCGGCGGCATCCGTGTCGTGCGTGCCTTCGCGGCGCAACGGCATGAGTTGCAAAAGTTCGACCGCGCCAAGCAGGATGCGCTGGACCTCGCCACCGAGCGCGTCGACATCCGCGTCAGCAACACCAGCGCCATGAATTTCTCGTTCCTGGCCGCCATGGGCCTGGTGCTGTGGTTCGGCGGCCAGAAGGTGATTGCAGGCCAGATCAGCGTCGGCACGCTGGCCCAGTTCCTCACCTTCATGACCATCCTGCAGATGCCGGTGCGCCAGCTCGGCCTGATGGTCAACTCGTTCGCCCGTGCCTCGACCTGCGGCACGCGGCTGTTCCAACTGCTCGATGCCGAACTCGATATCGAGGACGCACCTGATGCCAAGGACCTCGTCGTCAGCCACGGAATGCTGCGCTTCGACAATGTCGGCTTCCGCTACGCGGGCGCTAGCCGCCCGACCCTGTCCGGCATCTCCTTCGAGGCCAGGTCCGGCGAGACCATCGGCATCGTCGGCCCGCCCGGCAGCGGCAAGTCGACCATCGCGCATCTGATCCCGCGCTTCTACGACGTGACTTCAGGCACCATCACCATCGACGGCCAGGACATCAGCAAGGTCACGCTGCAATCGCTGCGCAAGGCCGTCGGCGTCGTGCAACAGGACGCATTCCTGTTCACCACCTCGATCGAGAACAACATCGCCTATGGCAATCCGTGGGCGCGCGAGACCCGCATCGGGCAGGCCGCCGAATACGCCCAGCTGCACAACTACATCATCGGGCTTCCGGCGGGCTACACCACGGTCGTTGGCGAACGCGGCGCGTCGCTTTCCGGCGGCCAGCGGCAGCGCCTGACCATCGCGCGCAGCCTGATGCTGCGGCCATCGGTGCTGGTCTTCGACGATTCCACCGCAGCCATCGACGCCGGCACCGAGCAGCGCATCCGGGCGGCGATGAAGCGCTTCGCCAAGGATCGGGTCACGCTCATCATCTCGCACCGGCTGAGCTCGCTGATGCATGCCGACCAGATCCTGTTCGTCGAAGGCGGCCACATCGTCGAGCGCGGCACGCATGAGGAACTGCTGGCGCTCTGCGGACGCTACCGTGCGCTCTACGACCTGCAGCTGCGGCCGGACGACGACCGGCCCGCGGCCATGGGAGCCGCCTGATGTCGACACAGAACGACGACGAGAAGGAAGACACCAGCGGGCGGCCGACAAAGGCTGTCGTCGGCTCGCACCGCGACGAGGAAGAGGTTTTCGGCAAGGCCTACGATCCGCGCATCGTGCGGCGCATCTGGAGCTTCGTAAAACCCTATCAGGGCCGGATTTTCATCTCGGTCGCCGCGGTGCTGGTGTTCACGCTGACGCAGCTGGCGATCCCGCTGGTCATCCGCTACGCCATCGACCATGGCATGACGGCGGGCAGGCTCGACCGCTCGGTGATGATCTCTGCGACCGGCGCCTTCGCGGTCATCATCCTCATCAACTATGCCGCCAGCTATGTGCAGGAGAGCGTCGTCGGCAAGGTGGCCGAAAATGTGCTGTCCGACCTGCGGCGCGCCATGTTCAGCCATTTGCAGCGGGTCTCGCTGAGCTTCATGGACAAGACCGAGGTCGGGCGGCTGATGTCGCGCCTGCAGGGCGACGTCAATTCGATGCAGGAATTCCTCGAGACGTCGGTGATGTCGGTGGGCGACATCGTGCTGTTGTTCGGCATCGTCAGCGTGCTGCTTTGGCTGGATTTCCGGCTCGGGCTGCTGACGCTGTCGACCATGCCGGTGCTGTTCATCGTGCGCCTGTTCTGGCTGCCGCGCGCCAAGGTCGCCTTCATGGCGGCGCACGAGACCAATTCCATCGCCAACGGGGCGCTGGCCGAAGGCATCCATGGCGTCCGCACGGTGCAGAGCCTCGAACGCCAGCATGTCAATTTCGACCTCTATGACGAGAAGGTGCTGGCCAATCTCCGTGCCCATCTTCGCTCGGCGAAATATGCGCAGGTGATGGTGCCGATCGTCGACACGCTGACCGGCATTGCCATGGCGACGGTCATCGTCGTCGGCGGCACGATGGTGCTCTCGCACAGCCTCGATGTCGGCATCATGGTGGCGTTCCTGTTCTACATCCAGCGCTTCTTCGACCCGATCCGCTCGCTCACCATGCAGTACAGCGTCATGCAGCGCGCCATGGCCTCCGGCCAGCGCATCTCCGAAGTGCTCGACGTGCCGGTTGACGTCAGCGACAAGGACGGAGCGGTCAAGCTGTCGCGCGACATGGACGGCTCGGTCGAGTTCAGGAACGTCACCTTCGGCTATAGGCAGAACCTGCCGGTGCTGAAGAACGTTTCCTTCCGCGTCAATCCGGACGAGACCGTAGCACTTGTCGGCCCGACCGGATCAGGCAAATCCAGCTCCATGGCGCTGGTGCATCGCTTCTACGATGTCTGGTCGGGTCAGGTCCTGGTCGGCGGGCATGATGTCCGCGAGCTAACGCAGGATTCGCTCGGCGAGCAGGTGGCGATGGTGCTGCAGGAGCCGTTCCTGTTCTCCGGCTCGGTGCTGGAGAACATCCGCTATCACAAGACCGACGCGACCCGCGAAGAGGTGGTGCGCGCCGCCCAAGCCGTCGGCGCGCACGACTTCATCGAGCACCTGCCTGACGGCTACGACACCGAGCTCGAGCAGCGCGGCGGCAACCTCTCGCTCGGCCAGCGCCAGCTGATCAGCTTTGCGCGGGCGCTGGTGGCCGATGCCAAGATCCTTGTGCTCGACGAGGCCACGGCCAGCATCGATTCCTACACCGAGATGCTGATCCAGAAGGCGCTGGTAAAGCTGCTCGAAGGCCGCACCGGGCTGGTCATCGCCCACCGGCTGGCGACCATCCGCGGCGCCGACCGCATCATCGTCCTGCAGAACGGCGAGATCGTCGAAAGCGGCAACCACGAGCAATTGATGGAAAGAAAGGGCCTCTACGCCCGCCTCTACAACATGAACTATGCTTCGTTCGACGATATTTCAGAAGGCGAGATGGAGCTGGACGCGGCGGTCGGCAAGGCGACGTGATTGGCGCAGGTTCGCGCGTGGCGGCATCACAATCTGGAACGATTTGAACCCGGCAAGCCGCTGGCGCTAACCACCGTCACTTTGCGCTCGGCGGCACGCAAGGACGAAAGTGCGTCTTGGGAGATGCCCTCGTCGGTGATCACCTCGTCGATCTCGGAAATATCCGAAAGCGTACAGAAACCAGGCGCGGTGAACTTCGAGCTGTCGACGAGCAGGATCGTCTTGCGAGCGGACGAGATCATAGCGCGCTTGAGCGACGCCACCTCCAGCGACGTTTCCGTCAGCAGCGTGCCGGTCACGGCCGAAGCACCGGTCATGCAGAGGTCGGCATGCAGCGTCTTGATGAAGCTCTCGCCCGGCTCGCCGGCAAGGTGCCGGTAGCCGGGACGGACGGTGCCGCCCGGCAGGATGATGCGCCAGGATTTGATGTCGGCGGCGAAATCGGCGATCTCGAGACTGTTCGTCACCACGGTCAGCGGCAGATCGCGCTCGGCGGCGGCGCGCACCACCTCCATGACGGTCGAGGAACTGTCGAAGATGACGCTGTCGCGGGCGCTGAGCCGCTGCGCGGCCTCGCGGCCGATCGCAACCTTCTCGGCGTGCTGCAGCTCGGCATTGACGGTCATCTCGCGTTCGAAGGTGGCGCGCATCGGCTGCAGCAAATGCGCCCCGCCATGGGTGCGCTCGAGATAACCTTTTTCCACCAGGTGCTCGAGATCGCGCCGCACCGTCGATTGCGACCCGCCGATCGTGTCGGCGAGTTCCTGGATGCTGGCCGCACCGCTGACGCGCAGGTGCTCCAGGATAAGAGCCTGCCGCTTGGCGGGAACGATATCGACGCGTTTGCTCGGAGACTCCATGCTTCACCCGCTTGGCGGCCCGACAGCGGGGCCGACAGATTCCATGCCAAATCGTTCAATCTCTACCAAATCGTATAACCGCAATCCACAACCACGACCGCGCCGGTCATGGCGCTCGCGGCATCCGAGGCGAGGAAGAGGATGGGCGCGGCAACCTCGTCCGGACGCGCGACGCGCTTCATCGGCGTCATCTCCATCCACACCGGCATCAGTTTGTCGTCGGTGAAGCCGCCGCGCGACATGACCGTATCGACATAGGTCGGCGCCACGCAGTTTACCCTGACGCCGCGGTCGGCCCATTCTCCGGCAAGGCAGCGTGTCATGTGGTGGACGGCCGCCTTCGCCGAATTGTAGTGCACCTGGCGTTGCGGCTTGTTGGAGATCAGCCCGGACATGGAGCCAAGCGTGACGATCGAGCCATGGCCACGCTCGAGCATGGGTCTGGCGAATTCCCGGCAGGACCAATAGGCGCCGTTCAGGTCGACGTCGACCACTTTAAGCCATACCTCGTCGCTCATCTCCTCGCCGCCGGTGTCGGGCCAGGCAATGCCGGCATTGGCGATGAGGATATCGACCGCGTGACGCTCGTTGGCGGATCGCGCGGCCGCGGCGACGGACTTCGAATCGGTCACGTCGAGCTGTAGCGCCTCGACGTCGTGGCCCTTCCGCTTCAGCTCGTCGCGTCCTGCCTCCAGCACCTGCGGATCCATGTCCGATATGATGACCCGAGCGCCGGCCTCGGCGAGCGCTTCGGCCGTCGACAGGCCGATGCCGCGGCCACCGCCGGTGATGAAGGCCGTTTTGCCGTCGAGGCGGAACCGTTCGAGAAACATGGAATTTGTCCTTCAGTCGTGTTGGAGGGTGGGACCGGCGTCGGCGTGGCGGTTGCGTCCGAGAATGAGCAGGCAGCCGGCGGTAAAGCTGTCGCCCAGACCGAGCGTCGTCACCGGCTTCTCCACATAGGGAGACGCACAGGCAACGAAGGTCCAGCGCCCCTTTCGGACCGGCGTCTGGAAGGGAAGCGGATGGAACTCGGCCGTCGGCGCGATCGCGATGGTTCGTGCGGGTTCTCCATTCGCTGCCCTGGCGCTGGCGATCGCGCAGCCTGCCATCAGCGCGCGTTCCTCTTCCTTCGGATCGTTCAGGGTCACGGCGGCGGCCCATGTGTCGGCATGCACGCAGACCCGCTCGAGATCGAGCCGCTCGCCGAGCGCCACGAGAGCCTCCATCGGATGATGGGCGGACGGGTTCATGGCGAGCAGTTCGGAATGGCTCATGCCGAGCGAGGTGATCGCGCCGCTTGCGTGGGAAAACAGCTCCTCGACTGCCTGCTGCGTCGCATAGCCCGCCAGCTCGAAATGGATCGTCCTGAGGCCGGCTGCCTTCCAGTCGCGGCTGAGCGCGAAGACGTGCCGGCTGGCGGCGCCGACATTCTCCACCGCCTCGTCGTTCAGTCCCGAAAGAAGCCCGGCTGCGGCCGACGGCGCCAGCCGCCGCGACATGGTCTCGAAATCCTTGTCACGCTGAATGCCGCGATCGCGGAAGCGGATGATGACACGCGAGGAACGGGTCGGCACGACGGCGCCGATCGCGCGGCCGGCCGTGAATTCGAAGATGAAGATTTCGGGGATGTGCGGGCCAGCGGCCGATACCGCGTCCGCCGTCCTGAGCGTGCCCCCTTCCGCCAGCAGAACGCCGGCCGGGATCTTGCGCAGCATTGCCGCATAACGATCCTCGAGGGCGACCAGCGAGCGGACACCAAGTTGTCCGAGCACCCAGGCCGCCTGAGGACCGGTTCCGCCCAGCGCATAGCGCAGCGGCAGCCGTTCGCGTAGCCATGCCGGGCCTTGCGGCCAGTCGAACCGTACCTCGCCGCCTACGCCGCGCGCGGCACGGGAAAGAAGAAGATCGGCAAGTTGCGCCGCGGGGCTGCCGGCGGGTGCGTCCAGAAGCGGCTGCATGTCGTGCATCTCGATCCGCGCATCGATGCATGCGCTGATGCCGCACAGGAAAAGGCCCGCCGACGAAAGGGCGTCCGTGCCAAGCGGGCCGGACCGTGGATCGATCAGGGCGGAATAGCGCTCTGCGCACGATGCCGCGAAACCATCGCTCATGGCCGCGCCCCTCCTCACCTGGCGACGCTGCCAATTGCTATCATTATCTTCCAAATCGTCAATGTGAATTTTGCCGCCTCGCGCCAAAATTGCGTAAATGTGACGCTGCGAACCTTGCTTTTGGGCATTGCAGCAAAAGATTTTGTGCAAATGCTCAAATTTCTTCATTTTGCTGGAGCAATCAAAATTTTATATCGCAAAAACATACTGTTAAGTAACCTCTAGCCCGTAGCGAATGACGCAAGACTGGGGCACTGAACCGCCATTCAGCTCGCATCGATGCGGAATTAGAAAGAATTAGATAGCTATTGACAGATTATGAGAAATATCTGCATATAACAACGAGCCTGGAACGGCGAAGGAAGAGCCCCGGCAGCGGACCCGTACAAACATTTCTACCGAGGAACACCCATGGTTACGAGACTCGACAGGAAGCTGGCGAACATCCGCGCGGGCTTCTACAAGCCGACCGATTTTATCATTGCCGATGCCAAGGACAGCGATGTCGGCGCCGGCGTGACCGCCACGGGCTTCGACTATTCGGTCAAGCCGCCGCGCCGTCGCAGCCGCCAGGAATTCATCGCCCAGATCGAGGCAATCATCAAACAGGACATCGTCGACCTCATGCTGGTGTCGCAGTCCAACCTCGACCTTCTCGACGAGCGCGGCGCCTTCTTCGGCAGCGAAATGAAGCCGGCGATCCGCGGCAATCTGGAAACGATGTGCTGGGGCGCCGTGCGCCACGGCACCTACACGCAGAAGCCGTCCGTGCCCTTCCGCGACACCAATCTGTCGCGCGCCATCGCCGGCTATCCGGCGCGCGGCACGGACCTCGCCCTCTATTCGGTTTCCTTCAGCAACGATCTCGAACTCGACATCCGCACGCTGAACGCCTTCGCCGAATTCCGCGCCGAGGCGGCCCGCACCAATTTCAAATACTTCTACGAGGTCTTCAATCCGAGCGTCGACATCGGCCTCAACCGTGAGCAGATCGGCGAGTTCGTCAACGACCACATCATCAAGTCGCTGGCGAGCGTGCCTAAGGCCGAGCGGCCGCTGTTCCTGAAGACGCCCTACAACGGGCCGAAGGCGCTGGAGGAGCTCGTCAATTTCGACTCCGAGCTGATCGTCGGCGTGCTTGGCGGCGGCGCCGGCACCACGCGCGACACGTTCGAGCTCGTCGCCCAGTCGGAGCGCTACGGCGCCCGGCTTGCTCTCTTCGGCCGCAAGATCAACCTCGCCGAGGCGCCGCTTCACCTCATCGTTCTGATGCGGGCGGTCGCCGACGGCACGATCGGCCCGGAGGAAGCGGTGCGCGCCTATCATGGAGAATTGCAGAAGCTCGGGCTGTCGGCGAACCGCTCGCTCGCGGACGACCGGGTGATCACCGAAGAGGTGTTGACGGTCGCGGCCGCCAAGGCCGCCTGAGTCGGGTAGCGATGACGGCAGGAGCCGTCACGCCCAGCGATGGCGGCCAGGGGCCGTCACGTCCAGCGATGGCGGCCAGAGGCCGTCACGCCCAGCGATGGCGGCAGGAGCCGCCACGCTTTGAAAGTGACCCTTCAATGGGTCGCTGCGCCCGCGAGTAGGAGGCTCGCGACGCGCATTACGTGGGAGAAAAAGGGAGGAATATGATGAGGAAAATGCTGTTTCTTGCGACGACGATCCTCGCCGCCGCTCTTTCCGCTGCCTCGGCGAATGCCGAGCAGAAAGAGGTCACTGTCTGGTCCTGGTTCGTCCAGAGCACGATGGACAAGTCGATTGCCGCCTTCGAGAAGGCCCATCCGGACATCAAGGTCAAATACACCTATTACAACTACTCGCCCGAATACATCACCGCGCTCAAGGCGGCGGCGGCCTCGGGGAGCCTGCCCGACGTGATCGGCCTGCAGCCGGGTTCGCTCACCCAGCAGTATCGCGAAAATCTCGAAGCGGTGAACGAACGCGCCGCCAAGCAGTGGGGCGACAAATGGGCGGAGAAGGTCTTCCCCGTCAACCGCAAGCAGATGCTGATGGGCAATCCGAAGGGCGACGAAAACTATTACATCATCCCCCAGGAATCCCAGGTCCTGTGCATCTGGTACAACCGCAAGATATTCGAGAAGCTCAATCTTTCGGCGCCAAAGACCTATGACGAGCTGAAGGCGGCGGCCAAGGCACTGACCGATAACGGCTATATACCGATGTTCCAGGGCGCGGCCGACGGCTGGCAGAACGAGAACGTCTTCCTCATGCTCGCCAACCAGTTCTCGCCGGGCATTGTCGACAAAGCCCAGGCTGGGGAATCGCCCTGGACGGCGCCGGAACTTGTCGCGGCCATGAAGGCCTGGAAAGGCCTCTTCGACGACGGCATCTTCCAACAGGGCGCGCTCGGCGCCCATGCCTATCCGACCGGCGCGCAGCTGTTTGCACAGGGCAAGGTCGGCATGATGGCGCTCGGCTCTTGGTGGATGCAGGAAAGCAAATTCCCGCCGCCACTGTCCGAATTCGTCCAGAACATGGACGGCTTCGATTTCTTCTACCTGCCCCCCGTCAAGGACGGCAATACCGCCAGCCCGCCTGTCGGCGGCATCGACATCGGCTACGGCCTGACCAAGAACGGTGGCAAGAACCCCGAAGCCTGGACCTTCCTTGCGGAACTCACCAACGGCGTCGGCCTGCAGGAAGCGCTGAACGACCTCAACGACCTTCCGGCCTTCGAGGGCAATTCTCCCAAGGGCGACATCACCGACCATGTCAAGGAGATGTCGGCCCGCTTCATGGCGGACCTGCCCAAGGCGGAAAACCAGCGCTTTGCCTCACCGGCCGTCGCCGAGGCGCTCGACAATGCGCTTGCCGGCGTCGCTGCCGGCAGCATCGAGCCGGAAGCGGCACTCGCCACCGTTCAGGCGGCGAACGAGAAGGCTCTTGCAGCGAAATAGCCCAAGACGAACTGCCGGGCGCGGAGACGCGCCCGGCCCTTTTTCAGTGCCCGGCCCCTTTTCAGTGTAAGATGGCGAGCATTATGAGCGCAGAAGCCATGCGAGCCGGATCCGTCACAGCGGCGGTCAAGCGGCGATCGGCATCGAGAGCTTCGAGGCTCTATCTTTTCGCTCTGCCGGCGACGCTCCTCTTCGTCGTTTTCATCGCCTATCCAATTCTCTGGGTAGCGGGGCAAAGCTTCTATACCGGCACGGTGGATCGCGGACCGGTTTTCGCCGGGCTTGCCAACTACGCGAGCGTCCTTACCGACCCGACCTTCTGGACCGTGGTGCGCAACATGGTCCTGTGGGGGCTCATCACCATACCGGTGCAGATGCTGATCGGCGGGCTGCTCGCCTATTTCATCGAGCGCCACACCCATGCGCTGCGCGGCTTCTTCCGCACCATGTTCTTCCTGCCGGTGGTGACCTCGGTCTCGGTCATCAGCCTGGTGTGGGTGCAGATCTACGCGCCCTACTATGGCATCGCCCAGGAGTACCTGAAGCATGTCGGCATCGTCATGATGACATCGCCGATCGGCGACCCGAAGACCGCGATCTATGCGCTGATCGTCGTCAACATCTGGCAATGGACCGGCTTCTCGATGCTGATGTACATCGCCGGTATCGCCAACCTGCCCAACGAAGTGCTCGATGCCGCCCGCATCGACGGCGCGAGAGGCTGGCGGCTTGCCGTGCATATCATCGTACCGATGCTGGCGCCGGCAACGAAATCGCTCTTGCTTCTCGGCGTCATCGGCACGCTGCAAACCTTCCCGATCGTGCACTTGATGACGGGCGGCGGCCCGAACCGGGCAAGCGAGGTCTTTGGCACCTTCATCTTCAAGCAGAGCTTCGTGCTGGGCGACACCGGCAGCGGCGCCGCCCTCTCCGTCATCGTGCTGGTGATCGCGCTCGTTCTGTCATTGATCCAGATCGCGGTGCTGGGTGCGCGCCTGTCGCCCGCCGGAAGGCAGGAGCCATGATGGCACCCCTCACCCGCAACCGCATTCGCGGCGTGGTCATCCATGCCGTTCTCTTCGTCGTGCTCGGCTTCTGGATGGTCCCGCAGGTCTACATGCTGTCGATCGGGCTGCGCACCCCGGCGCAGGCCTTCGACGCCCAGCTCTTCACCTGGCCGGTGACCTTCGACAATTTCGTCACCGTGATCAGCGACAATCCGCCGGGCGGCATTTTTCTCAACAGCCTGATCATCACCGTTGCGACGGTGGCGATCGTGGTTGCGGTCTCCTCGCTCTTTGCCTTCGCCTGTGCGATCCTGAGGCTGAAGGGCTCGATCTTCCTCTATACGACCCTGCTGACGACCTTGATGGTGCCGCTCGCCTCGATGGTCCTGCCTCTAGCCATCCTGCTCAAAAACTTCGGCTGGGTGAACACCTATATCGGCCTGATCCTGCCCTATGCGGCGCTCGGCGTGCCGTTCGCCATGGTCATCCTGAAGTCCTTCATGGAGGATGCGCCGCGCGAGCTTTTCGAGGCGGCGCGGGTCGACGGTTGCAACGCCTGGCAGACCTATTGGCACGTGGCCTTGCCGCTGGTGCGGCCGGCCCTGGTCTTCGTCACCATCTGGCAGTTCATCGTGACGTGGAACGAGTTCTTCCTCGCCCTCATCGTGCTGACCAAGAGCGAGATGAAGACGCTCACCATCGTACCGATGCAGTATTCCGGCCTCTACATGGCCAATCCCGGTGCGCTGTTCGCGATCCTGACGCTGATCGCACTTCCGCTCATCCTCCTCTATGTGCTGGTGCAGCGCGCCTTCGTGCGCGGCCTGCTCGCCGGCGCGGTGAAAGGCTAGGCCCATGGCGACGCTCTCGATCGACAAGATCACCAAGGCCTTCGGCCATACCACGGTCATCCCGGAACTGTCGCTGACGATCGAGGACGGCGAGTTCTGCGTGCTGGTCGGACCGTCGGGCTGCGGCAAATCCACACTGCTTCGGATCATCGCCGGGCTCGAGCCAATCAGCTCCGGCCGCATCCTGGTCGATGGCGTCGATATGAGCGGTGCCGAGCCACCGGAACGAGGCGTGGCCATGGTGTTCCAGTCCTACGCGCTCTATCCGCATATGGATGTCGATCGCAACATCGGCTTCGGCCTGAAGATTGCCCGGACGCCTGCCGCCGAGATCGTCGAACGCGTGGGGCGTGCAGCCGATAAATTGCGGCTCGGCTCCTATCTGAAGCGCAAGCCGCGAGAGCTTTCCGGCGGGCAGCGCCAGCGCGTCGCGATCGGCCGCGCCATGACGCGCAAGCCGAAACTCTTCCTGCTCGACGAGCCACTCTCCAATCTCGATGCAGCGCTGCGCGTCGGCATGCGCGTGGAGATCGCACGGCTGAAGGCAGAGCTGGCGTCGACCATGGTCTACGTCACCCACGACCAGGTGGAGGCCATGACGCTTGCCGACCGCATCGTGGTCATGAACAGCGGGCGCATCGAACAGGTCGGCACACCGCTCGACCTTTACCACCGGCCAGCCAATTTGTTCGTTGCCGGCTTCATCGGTTCGCCGGCGATGAATTTCCTGAATGGCAAGGTGGTCGCCCTTCGCGACATGGTCGCGACCGTCGCCCTTGCGCTGGGGCCGACGCTGGACATTGCGATCGAGCGGCATGTCGAGCCTGGCGATAGCGTCACGCTTGGCATTCGGCCGGAACACATCGTGCTTGCGGGGGAGGGACAGGCCAATGCCCATGTCGTGCAGGCTTCGATGGTCGAACTCCTCGGCAGCGACACTTTCATACATGCCAATGAGGGCGCGGAAAGCCTGGTCATTCGCGACAGCCATGGCCGGATCGCAAGGGCGGGCGACCGCATCGCGATCTCGCTGCCGGCGCGCGTTTGCCACCTCTTCAACGGTGATGGGGACAGAATTTCCGACGCCACCGTGGCACATGCGCAGCCCGTCCCCCGCTCCCCCGGAGAACGCGTCAACTGACCACGAGAATTACGCAATTCGGCAATCGATGGGCGTCGGACACCGGACGTCGTGGATTGCCCCGGCACAAGCAAAAACAAGGACGAAGAGGAAACCATGACGGATTTTCAGGGAAGAAATATCCTGGTGACGGGCGGCAGCGGCGGTATCGGCGGCGCCACCGTGCGTCACCTGGTGCGGGCAAACGCCAACGTCATCGCCGCCGGACGCTCGCGCGAAGCACTCGATGCGATCGCCAAGGAGACAGGCTGCCGCACGGTGACCTTCGATCTCGCCTCGGAAGACGAGGTTCGCGATGCACTCGAGGGCCTCGACCTTTGGGGTGTGGTCAATTGCGGCGGTTTCGGCGGCGAGATCGCGACGCCGATGGACACCGACATCGCCATCTTCGACAAAGTCATCACCATCAATGCGCGTGGCGCGCTGTTGGTCACCAAATATGCGACGCAGCAAATGGTCCGCATCGGCAAGGGCGGGGCGATCGTCAACGTCTCCAGTCAGGCAGCACTTGTCGCGCTCGAGGGGCACATTTCCTATGGCTCCTCGAAGGCGGCGCTCGAAAACATCACGCGCTGTTCGGCTCTGGAGCTGGGCAAATACGCAATCCGCGTCAACAGCGTGAACCCAACCGTGGTCATGACGCCAATCTCATCCGGCCACTGGAGCCAGCCGCATGTCGCCGAACCTTTCCTCAAGCAGATGCCGCTCGGCCGGTGGGCGACGGAGGACGAAATCGCCGGCCCGATCGTGTTCCTGCTCAGCGACGCGGCCTCGATGATCACCGGCATTTCGCTGCCCATCGACGGCGGTTATACCTGCCGATGAGGCCCATGGCAGGCTGATCCCCAAGACCGTGAGCATCGGCCATCGCCATGATTGCGGCTGCGCTCGTCCTGCGCCGCCGCAAGGCATTTCACAGCCTTCCGGCGCAAGAAGCCATCCATGGAATACGGCGACCGCGCCCATTTCCTGAACGTCAATCATAGGATACATGCAGGGCATGACGCTCAGGATGGTAATGCTCGACGCCAAGCCGCTCGGCGCGGCGGATGTCGCCGAGATCGCACGGCGCAATGCCCGCCTGGTGTTGGGCGAGGAGGCGATGCGCCGCATCCGCGCGAGCCGCGCCGTCATCGAGCGCCTCACGCAACTCGGCAGGCCGATATACGGCGTCACCACCGGCCTTGGCGCCTGTGTCGACACGCCGCTCGCGCCGGCCGACCTGATCGCCTTCCAGCATAGCGTGCCGCTCAGCCACAGCATGGGCATCGGACCGGCTCTTCCGACCGAGGCCGTGCGGGCACTGATGGTGGCGCGCATCTCGGGCATGGCTGCGGGCGGCACTGGGGCCTCCGAGCATGTGGTCATGGGCCTCGTGGCGGCGCTGAACGCCGGTGTCCATCCGGTGATCCCCGCCTGGGGATCGATCGGGGCGGCGGACCTTGCGCCTCTCGGCCATATGGCAAGGGCCCTGCGCGGCGATGGCGAGGCGGAGTTCCAGGGCACGGTCATGCCGTCTGCCGAGGCGCTGACGCTTGCCGGGCTCGAGCCGCTCGACCTGCGCGAGAAGGACGGCCATGCCATCATCGTCGCCAACAGCCTTTCGACCGGAACGGCCTGCCTCTACCTCGAAGACGTCGCTCACCTCATCGACTGGTCGATGGCCGCGGTGGCGCTCAACTACGAGGCATTCCGTTCATCGCTGACGGCAATCGACGAGGACGCGCTGTCGGCCCGACCGGCGTTCGGCCAGCGCGAGATCGGCGCGCGCCTGCGGGCGGAGCTCGAGGGGAGCGGGCTGTGGAAGGAGAATGCGGCGCGGCGCATGCAGGATCCGCTCAGCTATCGCTGCGTGCCCCAGGTGTGGGGCGGCCTGCTCTACGCGTTGGAACAGGCAAGGCTGGCGACGGAGATCGAGCTGACTCATTCCGGCGACAACCCGGTTATCCTGCCTGCTGCCGAACGGATCATCTCGAACGGCAATTTCGACCTTACGGCGTTGACGCTGACCTGGGAACAGCTCGGGCAGGCCCTCGCGCATTGCGCGGTGGGCACCGCCAACCGCTGCATGAAGCTGATGTCGCCGACGGTGGCGGAACTGCCGCGCTTCCTGTCGGCCAGGGGCGGCAGCCGCCAGGGCTATGCCGAATTGCAGAAACCGCTCGCTGGCCTGGAAGCCGAGATCCGGCATCTGGCCAATCCGATGTCGCTCAGCCCGCTCGCCGTTTCGGACGGCATCGAGGATCAGTCGTCGATGGCGCCTCGGGTGGTGGCCAAGACCGCCGAGATCATCGAGCGCCTGCGCTATCTCGTTGCGATGGAGCTAATCTTTGCCGCGACCGGGGTGGAGTTGCGCGGCGTCGTCGACGGCATGGGCGTAGGGCCGCAACGCACCTATGCCGCCGTGCGCGCGCTCGTCAGCCCGCTCGACGACGACCGCGAGATGAGCGCCGACATGACGCGCATTGCCCAGATGGTGGCGGGGCCCCGGTGCTGAGCCGGCGTCCTAGTAAACCTTGAAAGCGTCCGCATCCGCTCGTGCATCCACGTCGGTGATCAGCATATGCCCCGGCGACACCGTGATCGAGATCGACAGCGGCACGAAACGGTGATGCAACCCGCGAAGCTGGGTGTGAAAAATGCGGTCATCGTCTTCGTGTCCGGCGCCGCCGCGCCGTGGCGTTGCGCTACGTCAAGGGCGAAACGCCGGTGCCGACGGTCGTTGGCAAGGGCCAGGGCCGCGCAGCCGACGAGATAATGGCCCAGGCGCGCCAGGCAGGTATCGCGATAGTCGATGATGCGGCCGTCGCCGAACCACTCTTCGAGGAAGCGAACACCGGATCCTATATCGGCCAGCAAATGTTTTCGCCGGTCGTTCGCCATCTCGTCCGGCACGGGCTCACATAAGGCGAAAACCCGCGGTCGTGCTTCAATTCCCGATTTGGCAGCGAACCTCGATGCGAACGCGTGTGCGAGGCTGGCGCCGCGATCCAGCGTCTTTGCAGCATTCGTCTCATCCTTGCCAGAAGGGCTTGGCGAGCTCTGCCTCGACCTGCCGTTTCGTCAGGCCGATATCGTCGATCAAATGAGGATTGTCCTTCGACATTTGCTCAAGTTCCCAACGAAAGCGCACCCGCTCGCGCCAGGTCCGATCGCGCCAGGTCGCGACAATGCTTCGCAGGGTCGTCAGGTGCCGGCGCGACATTTCGGCCAGCCCAACGGGCGTTTCCGGCCGCGCCGCCTGATGCGGGGCCGACGCAAGGGTATCGTTCATGGCAACCTCCATATGGCTTGAGGGTCTGGGACCCACGACCTGAAAGAGGTTGAATTCTGCCGAATGCGACCGCCGCCGTAATTAAGCCCTCCCAAATAGTTCTCAAAACTTCCAAACGGGGTTAGAGCAGTTCGCCGGTTCACGGAACCGGCGAACTGCTCTAACTCTTTGTTTTGACGCAATTCCGGACGCAAAACCGCTTCACACTTTTTCTGGAATTGCTCTATAGATGCGCCGTATGCAGGGAGAGCGCTTTGCCTTTGGTCCGTTCGTGCTTGATTCCGGTGCGGGAACGCTGCTTCGGAACGATGTCCCCGTTGCCGTTGGCTACCGCGGGCTAAGGCTGCTTGCAGCGCTCGTCGGACGGCCTGGCGAGATCCTGGGCAAGGCCGAGTTGATGGACGCGGCGTGGCCGGGCACGGCCGTCGAGGAAGGCAACCTCACCGTCCAGATCGCGCAGCTGCGCAAGCAGCTTGGTCCGCCCGCCGACGGCGGTGAGTGGATATCAACGGTTCCGCGCGTCGGCTACCGCTTCACGGGGGTCATCGAACAGCTCGGTGGCGCGAAGCGAAAAGCTTTGCCGCTGCCCGCGAAACCATCGATAGCCGTGCTGCCTTTCGTCAATTTCAGCAATGATCCGGAGCAGGACTCCTTCGCGGATGGGTTGACCGAAGACCTGATCACCGACGTGTCCAGGATCTCCGGTCTGTTCGTCATCGCCCGCAACTCGACCTTTGCCTACAAGGGAAAGGCGATGGACGTGCGCGAGATCGCTGAGGACCTTGGCGTGCGCTATTTGCTGGAGGGTAGCGCACGACGCGCCGCGGGGCGGGTGCGCATCAACGCCCAGTTGGTCGACGCGGTGAGCGGCGAACATCTATGGGCGGAACGCTTCGATCGCAGCCTGGAGGATATTTTTGCCGTTCAGGACGAGGTGACGGCCAAGATCGTGGAGGCGTTGCTCGGCCGGCTGCGCGCACCGCCGCCGCGCAATCGGCCCCAGAATCTCGAGGCCTATGACCTCTGCGTGCGGGCGCGCAAGCTGATCGACGATTCGCCGCAGACGGCGCGGGAAGCGCATCTGATGCTGACGCGCGCGGTTGCGCTCGACCCGGATTACGCCGAGGCCTATCGCTGGCTTGCCATGAACCACTGGATGGGATGGGTGCATTGGGGCGAACCCATCGAACCCAATCGTAGCGTTGCTCTGGAACTGGCGCGCAAAGCTGTAGCGATCGATCCCAACGATGCTGGCTGCCATTGGGTGCTGGCCAATTTGCTTGCCTATGAGCACAGCTTCGCCGAGGCGGATGCGGAATTTGCCAAGGCGTTCGAGCTCGACCCGAACGAGGCCGACGCCTGGGCGACATTGTCCGACATCGAGGTCTTGGCCGGTCGGGTCGAGGAGGGCCTTGAGCACATTCGCAAGGCGTTCCGGCTGAACCCGTTTCCGGCAAGCTGGTACTATCTGACGCTCGGCCAGGCGCAATATGCGGCACGCGACTACGAAGCCGCTGTCGAAACACTGCGCAGGGACGAGACGTACCGCACGAGCTCACGCCGTTTCCTGGCGGCAAGCCTTGCGCAACTCGGCCGGCTCGACGAGGCGCGCGCAGAGGTCGAAATGTTCCTCGTCGGCAATCCGCATTTCACAACCCGCCACTGGGTCTGGACGGAGCCATTCCGTGACGCTGCGACGCTTGAGCATTTCGTTGATGGCTTCCGCAAAGCCGGCCTTCCGGAGTGACGCGCCGGCGTTATCTTCCAAACGGCCATTCGATCCGAAGGCTGCCGGTCGTGCCGCCTACTCCTCAAAGCGACTCGTGGCGTCACGGTCGCGCTCGTGTCGTCTGGTGAGCGGAAACGGCGGCAACCAGGACTCGCGACGAGCGGTCCAGAGTTCATAGGTTGGCACCAGTTGGTCGGGGGCATCCAGGGATCCCAAATGCACTTCGATTTCGTCCCCGGTGCGTGCGAAGACGGACGAGCCGCAGCGGGGACAGAAAAACCGCCCGGCGTAGTCGCGTGTTTCGCCCTCGATCGTCACCGCATCCTGAGGGAACACTGCCGCAGCATAAAAGAGGGCGCCATGATGCTTGCGGCAGTCGAGACAATGACAGATGCCGACCCGGTATGGACGTCCCGACGCCACAATTTTGACGTTGCCACACAGGCAACCGCCGGTGAATCGGTCCATGCTGCGTCTCCTCCAAGATCAGGCGGCCAGAATGGCTACAACGAGCAGCACTGTCATTGCAATTGCCCGCAGCGGGCGGAGCCGCGGCGCCCCGACAGTGCAACAACGCTCAATCTCGCAAATGCGGGCTTGCGCTATCGGTAGGAGGTGCGGCTAGTATGTGCAGCCTGATCACTGGATTTCGAAAGGCCAGCCATGCCGCCGAGCGAAACGACTTCCCGCGAGCCGAGTGAGCAAACTGTTCTCTCTGTTCAAAACTTGACCGTCCGCCTGCCCGGAAACATGGAGCGTGAGAACGCTGTCGAAAACATATCCTTCGACATGCGCAAGGGCGAGATGCTGTGCATCGTCGGCGAGTCGGGTTCTGGCAAGTCGGTCACCGCAAACGCGATCATGGGCCTGCTGCCATCTTCGGTGCGGATTGCGCAGGGAAGCATCCGGTTCAAGGGCCACGATCTCGCCAGCGCCGGCGAAGTCGTGATGCGGAGCCTGCGCGGCCGTTCGGTCTCCATCATCTTCCAGGATCCGCTTTCAGCACTCAATCCGCTGATGACTGTCGGCCAGCAAGTGGCGGAGGTCATGGAAGCACATCGGTCCGGCACCTCGGCGACCCGCGCCAAGGCGGTTGTCGACCTGTTTGGCGAAGTCGGCCTGCCGGAGCCGGAGGTCCTGCGGCACCAATATCCGTTCCAGCTCTCCGGCGGGCAACGCCAGCGCGTCATGATTGCCATGGCGCTGGCGCTCGAGCCTGATCTTTTGATCGCCGACGAGCCGACGACGGCTCTCGACGTCACTACCCAGGCGCAAATCCTTGCCCTGATCCGGCGCCTGCAGCGCGAAAAGAACATGAGCGTCATGTTCATCACGCACGACTTTGGCGTCGTCGCGGAAATCGCCGATCGCGTCATCGTCATGGAAAAAGGCGCGATGGTCGAACAGGGCACCGCCGCCGACGTGCTTGGCAATCCAAGCCATCCCTACACCAGGCGGCTGATCGCCGCCGTCCCGCATATGATCGAGAGCGAAACGAAGCCGCGTGACGATGCGCCGATCGTGCTCGAGGTGCAGAAACTCGACAAGACCTATCGGCCGGGCATCGGCTTCTTCTCGCGGTCCCGCATCGTGCACGCCGTCAAGCAGGTCAGCTTCGAGGTTCGCCAGGGCAGAACGCTCGGCATCGTCGGCGAGTCCGGCTCAGGAAAATCATCGCTGGGTCGCGTCCTGCTGAAGCTGCTCGACAGCGACGGGGGCAGCATCCTGTTCGACGGCAAGGATATAGCGGCGCTTTCGGACTCCGAGTTCCGGCCGATGCGGCCGCACATCCAGATGATCTTCCAGGACCCGTTCGCCTCGCTCAATCCACGGCAGACGATCGCCAAGATCCTCACCGTCGGCCCGATGGCGCACGGCCTGTCCGCCAAGGAAGCGCGCGCAAAGGCGCTGCGTCTGCTGCGTCTGGTCGGGCTCGACGAGGGTGCCTATGGCCGCTTTCCGCACGAATTCTCGGGCGGCCAGCGTCAGCGGATCGGCATTGCACGGGCCCTGATGATGGACCCCAAGGTTCTGGTCGCCGACGAGGCGGTCTCAGCCCTTGATGTCTCCATCCAGGCGCAGATCCTCGATCTGTTGGCGAGCATCCAGGAAGAAATGAAGATCGCCATGATCTTCATCACGCACGACCTGAGGGTGGCAAGCCGCATCTGCGACGAAATCCTGGTGATGAACCGCGGCGAAGTCGTGGAGTGCGGCCCGCCTTCGCAGATATTCCGGTCGCCACGTCACCCCTATACGAGGCAATTGATCTCCGCCATTCCCGGCAAGGAATGGGTCCCCGCCGCCTGAGCCGACGACGACGCCGAAGATCTCCTGACCTTCCCTGAGCCATGAATGGCCGCGCTGGCAAAGGCGCTGCTGCAAGTCTGTTCTTCGATCGGGTCGCCGACGCGTGCCCGTCCAGGTCTGCTGTCGAGCAGAATAGTTGCGTTTGTCCACTAAAAGTAGTTGCATTTGTCCACTACCCGCTCAATCATGCCTGCGAAGACCCTCGACAACCCCGGATGGGGCTGCGGCGATCTCGATGAAGGCTGCCCACAACAGTCTCTGGAGAGTGTTCGATGCCGGTGAAGAAGAAAGGTCCACCCTATCCCGTCGAGACCGTCGGGCTGGATGTCCTTGAAGACACGTTGAGCTTCTACATCCGCAGCATCAACATAGCGCTTTCGCGCGATCTCGATGACCGCCTGGAAGGTCTCGATGTTGCCCGGGGAACGGGCAAGATCACCACCCTGCTGCTTGTCGACAGCCATCCAGGAATACGGCCCTCGGTCATCGCGCAGCTCATCATGCGCGATCGCTCCGCCATGGGCAGGCTGGTCGACCAGATGATCGATCACGAACTGATCACGCGTCAGGCCGCGCCGGACGACGGACGCGCACAGGAACTCCACATCACCCAAAAGGGGGCAGACCTCGCCCGCAAGGTGCGCAAGATCGCCACCAAGCAATCCAGCGATTTCTTCGCCGATGTGCCCGAGAAAGACCAGAAGCGTCTGCTGGACATATTGCGACGCGTCTACCGCCGCACCGCGGGACTCGACCAATGACGGACCCCACAGCACGCCGAGCCGGCCAGCGTGTGGCGCTCGTGTCCGGTGCCAGCCGCGGTATCGGTGCGGCTTGCGCGCGGCACCTGTTTGAAACGGGTTGGACTTTGTCGCTGGGCATGCGCAAACCGGTCCAGCCCGACTGGGCCGATGCCGAGCGCGTCCGCGTATTTGCCTACGATGCCGCGGACGCCGGCAGCGAACGGGCATGGGTCGACGGCACCATCCATGCCTTCAACCGGATCGACGCGGTTATCGCCAGCGCCGGCATCATGATCCCGAAGTCGGTCATCGACGCCGACGACGCGGATCTCGATCTCATGTTCGAGATCAACGTCAAGGCGCCGCGCCGTCTGGTACGCGCATCGTGGGCATCGTTTGCGGCGAGCCGCGCGGGCCGGGTGATCATTCTCGCCTCGCTCTCGGGCAAGCGGGTCAAGTCCGTGACGGCAGGTTCCTACTCGATCTCCAAATTTGCTGCCGTCGCGCTGTCGCACGGCATCCGGCAGGCGGGGTGGGACCTCGGGATTCGGGCGACGGCCGTCTGTCCCGGCTTCGTCGCCACCGACATGGCCCGCGGCGTCACCGATCGCGCCGATGCCTTGATGACCGACCCGGATGACCTCGCCCGCATCATCGGGCTGCTTCTCGATCTGCCCGACCATGCGAGCGTCGCCGAATTTTCCATCAATTGCCAGCTTGAGGAGTCCTACTGAGCATGCCCGGACCGTTCGTCGTCCCCGTTCATGGAGATACCGAGCCGCCAAAGGAGGTGGACTGCGTCGTCATCGGCGGCGGCATCATCGGCACCTCGACGGCGCTGGAACTGGCCGAGAGAGGCCTGCGGGTGGCCCTGTGCGAGAAGGGCGGCATCGGACAGGAACAGTCCAGCCGCAACTGGGGCTGGGTTCGTATTTCCCGGCGGGACCCACGCGAGGTTCCGCTGATGGCGGAAGCCCTGCGGATATGGGCGAGGCTCTCCGAACGGACGGGACGAGACACGGGCTATGCCCGGGCCGGAATTGTCTTCACCTGCGCGGACGACAAGGAATACGACCAGCACGAACGCTGGGGTCGCCATCTCGAAGGCTATCAGTTCGAGTCGCGAATGATCGGCGCCGGCGAATTGCGTGACCTCCTCCCCGGCTCCAATCTCGATGTCAAAGGAGCGCTCTACACACCTGCCGACGGCCGCGCCGAGCCGCAGAAGGCCGCGCCTGCAATCGCCGAAGCCGCACGCGAACGCGGCGCCGCCATACTGACGGAATGCGCGGTGCGCGGCGTGGAGACGACGAACGGCGCCGTTTCGGGCGTCGTGACCGAGCGTGGCTTCATTGCCTGCAAGGCGGTCGTTCTTGCCGGAGGTGCGTGGTCGAACCTGTTTTGCGGAACCCTTGGTCTCGACCTGCCGCAGTTGAAGGTCATGAACACGGTTCTTCGCACGACCCCGGTCGAGAACGGACCGGACCAGGCCGTGTGGGCTAACAACTTCGCCATACGCAAGCGCCAGGACGGTGGCTACACCGTCGCCTCCAGCATGAGCAATGTCGTCGACATCGTGCCGAACTCATTTCGCTATGCGCGCGATTTTCTTCCGGCCTGGAAGACGGAGTGGCGCTCGCTGCAATTCCGCCTGGGGGGCCGTTTCCTTGACGAGGCAAGGATGCCGACCCGCTGGGCGATGGATGAGGCGAGCCCCTTCGAATACTGCCGCGTGCTCGATCCCAAGCCTACCAAGAAAAGCTCGGAGCGCGTTCTTGCAAATGCCCGCAAGGCATTTCCGGTTCTGGAAAAGGCAGAAGTGGCGCAGCGCTGGGCCGGCTACATCGACGTCACGCCCGACGCCGTCCCCGTCATTTCGGCCGTCGACGACGTTCCCGGCTTTCATGTGGCGACCGGTTTCTCGGGCCATGGTTTCGGCATCGGGCCCGCGGCAGGCAGGCTGATGGCGGACATCGTCACCGGGCGGCCACCGATCGTCGATCCCAGGGATTTCCGGTGGTCGCGGTTTTCGGACGGATCGAAGGTCGCACCGGTCACTGGATTATAAGCGCTCCGACAAGAGAGCGTGACGCAGCGAAAGTGGAACACTAAAAAAGGAGCCTCCAATGTCAGACAAGAGCAGCAGCACTATCTTTCGACCAACGCGTCGTCAGGCGCTTGGAATGGCAATCGCCGGTGCCGCCGGCCTAACCATGCCAAGCCTCACGGGAGCAGGCAGGGCCCTCGCGGCAACGCCGCCGAGCGAGCCCAAGGGACAGGTGATCGTCGGCTTTTCCCAGGAGCCCACCGTCTTCAACCCGCATTTGCCGCACATCGAGGTCGATGAAGGCATCCACTTCAGCGTCTTCGATCCGCTTTTCGGCGTCGATCCCAAAGGCAATTTCTTCCCCGCGCTCGCCAAGGAGGTGCCGACCGTCGAAAATGGCGGCATTTCTGCCGACGGGCTCGAGTGGCACGTCAAGCTGCGCGACGACGTGAAATGGCATGACGGACAGCCGTTCACCGCCGAGGACGTCAAGTTCACGATCGAACTGCTGGTCGACCCGAAGTTTCGCAGCTGGCGACGCGCCGGCCACGAACTTGTCCAGGATTTGACTGTCGTCTCGCCAACCGAGATCAAATGGAAGATGAAGGAGCCTTACGCCCCCTACCCGTCGATCCTGGCAGCGACCTTCATCGTTCCCAAACATGTGCTCGGTGCGGCGGAGGACAAGAACACCGCGCCGTTCAACAATGCCCCGATCGGCACCGGCCCGTTCAAGTGGGTGGAACGCATGGCCGGCGACCATATCGAACTGGCCGCCAACACCGACTACTTCGCCGACGGCCCCTACCTGAAGAGCCTGATCTACAAATACATTCCGGATCTGACCGTGCTCTACACCCAGTTCAAGACCGGCGACATCGACGTCATCGGACTGCAGTGGATCACGGCCGACCACTATGAGGAAGCCAAGGCATTGAGCGGCACCGCGGTCGCCGTCATTCCCGCCGCCACGATCGAATCGCTCAGCTTCAACATGGAGCGCCCGCAGTTCAAGGAACTCGCCGTTCGTCAGGCGCTGTACCATGCGCTGGACAAGAAGACGATCATCGACGCCCTCTACTACGGGCTGCCGGCCCCGACCGAAACCTACATGCCGCAGCAGTCCTTCTACTACAATCCCGATTTGCCGAAGCAGGAATACGATCTGGACAAGGCAAAGAAACTGCTGGACGACGCCGGCTGGGTTCCTGGCGGGGACGGCATCCGTGTCAAGGATGGTGTTCGCCTCTCGTTCAAGAACTCGACCACGGCGGGTAATCATATCCGCGAACAGGCGCAGCAGTTCATTCAGCAATCGTATCGCGACATCGGCGTCGAGGTGGTGATCTCCAACCTGCCGCCGGCGGTGATGTGGGGCGACTACTGGATGAAGTCGGAATTCGATTCCGTCGTCGTCGGCATCAACTTCCTGACGGGCTCCGATCCCGACACTTCGGACTACCTCAGCTCGAAGTCGATTCCGGCCAAGGGCGGCTCCGGCCAGAATACCTGGCAGTATGCCAGCCCGGAGGTGGACAAGCTGCTTGAAACCGGCGGTGTCGAATTCGTGCCGGAGCAACGCAAGCAGGCTTACCTGAAAATCCAGGAGACCGTGCGCAACGACCTGCCATTCCTGCCGATGTTCCAATACGCGACGGTCCGCGGACACAAGTCCGGTGTCGAAGGCGTCGTGCCGAACATCAATGTGCGCATCGACTCCTGGGACGTGGCCACCTGGTACTGGGCATAGAAGCACAAAAGAGGCCGGGCCGGCATGACCGGCTCGGCCTTGGTGGCCGACAAGGGCGCCCTCTGGCGCGCCTGTAACCGACGGACAGCAAAACGGAGACAACCGGCATGCTTCGCTATCTGCTGGGACGCTTCTGGCAAAGCCTCGTCCTGCTCCTGCTGGTTTCGGTGATCGGCTTTGCCGTCCTGAACCTGGCTCCGGGCGGACCGCTCTCGCAATTCACCCTGACACCAGGGATGACGCAGGCCGATCTCGATCGCATCGCCTCGCAAATGGGGCTCGATCGACCTCTTCCTGTCCAGTACATCGACTGGCTGGCACATCTGCTTCGCGGCGACTGGGGGCGTTCCTACCGGGACGGCAGGCCCGTGCTCGACATCATCTGGGAGCACCTTGTCGCGACATTGCTGCTGATGGGTGTATCGACCGCGATCGCCATCCTTGTCGGCACCTGGATCGGAGTACTGGGCGCGCTCAGGCGATATTCGATCTTCGACTACGCCGCGACGGTCGGCGCGATGGTGGCGCTGTCGATCCCGACCTTCTGGTTCGGGTTGATCGCGATCTACATCTTCTCGCTGCGGCTCAGATGGCTGCCGGCCGGCAACATGTACACGATCGGCGATGGCTCGCTCGGCGATTACGCGATCCATCTCATCATGCCGAGCGTCGTTCTTGCGCTGGTCAATATCGCCGTGTGGAGCCGCTACATGCGCACCGCGACGCTCGACGTCATCAGCCAGGATTTCGTTCGTACGGCCCGGGCCAAGGGGCTGAGTTCCCGACGCGTGTTGCTTCGCCATATCCTCGGCAACGCCCTGCTGCCGATGATCACACTGCTGGGGTTGCAACTGCCGACAATACTGGGTGGCGCATTGGTGACGGAAACGGTCTTTACCTGGCCCGGCATGGGACGGCTGTTCCTCGATAGTCTCGGCTACAGCGACTACCCCGTCGTGATGGGCCTGCTGATGATGTCCGCGGTCCTCGTCCTGGTCGGCAATCTGGCCGCGGACCTCACCGTCGCATTTGTCGATCCGCGCATTCGATTGAGCTGAGGAGCGAAGCGATGACCCAGTCGGATTTCCTCATCCCCACCCACACCAGGCAGCGCTGGTGGCATAGCCGCAGCGTGTACCGATTTGCCCGTCATCGACTGGCGATGTTCGGCCTGGTGATGATCATCGTCCTGGTCCTCGCCTGCGTCTTCGGACCTTGGCTGCTGCCCTTTGACGATCTCTACATCGACCTGCGTGGCCGATTCTCGCCGCCGTTCACGGGCTATCATTTCTTCGGCACCGATCCGCTTGGACGTGACATCGCGGCGCGCCTGTTCATGGCCGGCCGCATTTCGCTGCTGGTCGGCTTCGCTGCGATGGTCATCAGCACCGTCTTTGGAACCGTGCTCGGGATTGCTGCCGGCTTCTTCGGCGGCCGCATCGGCACGGTGCTGATGCGTTTCGTCGACGCCATGCTGTCCTTCCCCAATATCTTCCTGCTGCTGGCGATGGCGGCCTTCATCAGACCGAGCCCGATCATGATCACGCTGATCATCGCGGCAACGAGCTGGATGGAAATCGCGCGCATCGTCGAGGCGGAAGTGCGTTCGCTGCGCGAACGCGACTTCGTCGTCGCCGCCCGCATGCTCGGCCTCAGCAACAGCCACATCATGTTTCGCGAGCTGCTGCCCAATGCGATCGGCCCGATCATCGTCGCTGCCACGCTCACCGTTGCCCGCGCCATCCTTCTGGAGGCCTATGTCAGCTTCCTCGGCTACGGCATCCAGCCGCCGCTGCCGAGCTGGGGGAACATGTTGAACGGCGCCCAGCAATATCTCGACAGCGCGCCGTGGCTGGCAATCGTTCCCGGTGCCGCCATTACCCTGGCGGTCACCAGTTTCAACTTCATCGGCGACGGGTTGCGCGATGCGCTCGACGCGCGAAGCGACATGCTGTGAGGCCGCCCGACATGGCAAGGTTTTCGCCATTTGAAGTCTCGCTCTGGTATGCGACCGCGGCGCCGCCACCAAAGACCGGCCCACTGCGAGGACGCAGGCGGGCGGATGTCTGCATCGTCGGCGGCGGCTACACCGGCCTGACCACCGCACTCGATCTCGCCCGTGACGGCATCGACGTTGTTCTGCTCGAAGCGCAGGAGATCGGGTTCGGCGGCTCGGGGCGCAATGCCGGCCACTGCACGCCAACCTTCACCCATTACAGCCTGCCCGAACTGCGTGCCATGCTGGGCGAGCCATGGGCCGAAAGGCTGATCGCCCGGCAGACCGGGGCCAACAGTCAGGTCGCAGGGATGATCGAGCGCTACGGCATCGATTGCGAATGGCAGCAGAACGGCTACGTCATGGGTGCGCTTACGCCCGGCGGCGTCGCCAGGCTCGAAGCAAAGGCGCAGCAGTACAATGCAGTCGGCGCCAAGACGCGGGTGCTCGACAGGCAGGCGAGCGAGGAGATGACCGGCAGCCCGCGATATCATGGCGGCTGGTTTCATGCCGAGGCTGGTCACCTCAATCCATTGGGATACGCAAGAGGCTTGGCCCGCGCGGTCATGGAGGAAGGTGGCACAGTCCACACGGGCTCGCCGGTCCGCGATGTCGTGCGGCAGGATGGTGCCTGGGCAGTGCATGCCGGCGAAGGAGCCGTCGTCGCCGACAAGGTCATCTTTGCGACCGGCGCCTACACCGTCGACGGATGGCCCGGCCTCGACCAGAGCTACAAGATCCAGAGGGTCTTCGTCGCCGCCACCCAACCGCTGGCCGCCAGCGAACGCCAAACCATCCTGCCGCGCAACACGACGATGCATGACGGCCGCGGCGACATCTTCGTCTACAAATACAACGCCGAGGGACGCATCGTCGCCTCGATGTTTCCGATGGGCCGGCGTGGAAGCGACATGGCGTTCACCCACCGGCTCATGTCCGATCGCCTGCACTGGCTCCATCCGCAGCTCAGCAGCGACCTGAGATGGGAGTATTTCTGGTTCGGCGAGCTGGACATGCAGATGCGCACCATCCCGCGTCTCTACCAACTCGCGCCGGGCGTCGTCGCGCTGACGGGCCTGTCCGGCCGCGGCGTGCCGACCGGAAGCATGCTTGGCGGCATATTGGGCGAATGGGCGAAGGGCGTGCCGGAAAGAGACCTGGCGCTGAAGCTCGAGCCGCTGCGACGCGCACCCTTCTTCATGTCCTTCGCTCCCGCCGCCATGTTGCGATACTATCGCGTCTCGGACTGGATCCGGGCAAAGGCCAGCGGGTCTCCACTCCCACCCCACGCTTAGCAAACCGTTTTCTCAGATAACAACGCCCGACCGTCAAGGTCGGTCGGCTCGCCGTAGATCGTGTCCGGCCCGAGCCGGTAGAGGCCTTTCTTGAAGCGGGGCGACACGGCAATTGTGACTGCGACCGCCGCCACATGGGCAACACTCGGACGGCACCAACGGGACTGGCAGCAGCTAAGCACGACGTTACGCGAACTCTTCGCGGGGCCAATTGGGTTGTGGGCTTGCTGTATGCAATGCGATTTGCGAGAAGCGGCGATGCTTGACCAATTGCAAAATAGCGGCATCGCAGTTCTGAACGACGCGCCGATAGGTAGGCATGCAACAATCATCATTGTTGGTGTCCCGCGATCCGGCACAACAATGGTGGCCAAGACCTTAGGGGCCCTTGGGGTTTATCTCGGCGCCGATCTTGACGAAGCGATCCAAGAAGATTTGCGGCTGGCAAAAGCTATCGAGGATAGCCCCGCCGACATCTCACTGGTTATTGAGGCCTACAACAGCGCTCATGATGTCTGGGCATTCAAGCGCCCAACCGCTTATCAGACCCTTGACGCGTCTTGGTTCCGCAACCCTCGTTTCATCATACCGTTTCGGGATCCTGTGGCGATCGCAAAGCGGGAAGAAATCTCCATGGTTTTCGATTTTCGCGATCAGTTGCGGCGAGCCGCCTTGTGGTCAATAGACCTTGCGGATTTTACCCTTCGACAAACGGCCCCGTTGATGCTTGTCTCCTATGAGAAGGCGCTGCTAAAGCCAGAACGTTTCGTGGATGAACTTGCCCAATTCTCTGGAGTAGATGCTAACGAGGCGATGCGGAGGGCGGCATCAATAGTGGTTAAGCCAAGTCCGGCCGATTACGTCAAGGGCTCCCAGATGCGGCTTTCGCAAGAAGCCATATCTGACGTGGCAGTGATCCTCCCCTTTTACGACGGATCGAAGTACATCCGCCGAGCGGTGGAGAGCGTCCAGCGGCAGTCGTTGGCGCCGGCTGAATTCGTGGTGGTCAATGACGGCTCTAAGTCGGAGGAAGCAGAGTTCCTTCATGCGCTTGCCGAGGAGCTGGGTTTTAGAGTCATCGATCAAAAAAATGGGGGGCAAGGCGCGGCCCGCAATGCTGGTGTTGCCTCCACTGTGTCACCGTACATTTGCCTGCTTGATCAAGACGATTTCTTTCTTCCCGATCACATTGAGGTTCTTCGAGCTGCGGTCCAGGATAATGAGCGTTTTGGATGGGCCTATGCTGATCTCATCGAAGCCGATGATGATGGGAATATTGTACGCAGCACCGTGATCAAGGCGCACAGTTCGCATCCCAAGGCCGACATCTTCAATATGCTCTCAGGGGATATGTTTGTCCTGCCTTCCGCATCGATAATCAGCCGAGCAGCGTTCAAGGCAGTTCAAGGCTTTGACCAGCAATTTATGGGATACGAGGACGACGACCTCTTCCTCAGAATGTTCCGGGCTGGCTTTACCAACACCTTTATCGATCGCGCCGTCACGGTTTGGTGCATCAACTCCGAAAGCACATCATATAGCATTCGCATGAGCAGAAGCCGCTGGCGCTTCCTGAAGAAGGTCTATCAGGCGTTCCCGAGCGACCCGGTCCGAAACCGGTATGTGTTGCGCGACGTGCTGGTACCTCGCTTCAATCCATCGATAGTTGGCGAGGCATTCCAGGCCGTTGTCAGGCCGAACAGTGTCCGGGGTCGCACGCTGGCACCACACGCCGACGAGTTGATCTCGATTCTCCAAGATTACAAAGACCTGGTATTGCGGGAGCCGTGGGTCAGTAGCGGCACTAAATGGAAAATCTTTGTGAGAACCATACTCATCTCCACAAGATCTCGACTTCTCAATGAGGTCGCCCAATTTTGCGCTGCTGTATTTCGATGGGTCCGAGGACGATGATTGGTCAGCTAATAATGTTCACACTCGGCGCCATTTTCGGCGTGGCGTCTTTGTAGCTAGCGACCGCCCTGCTACCGAGAAGCCGAGCGACGGGAACCGCTATGAGCGCGTGTTGCACCTCAGGTGGGAGAGTGATAGCGCCTCGGCATGGCTGTCATTCCGGCCAAGTTCATTAGTTGCGCCATATCAGTTGAGCGGCCAGTATGGCATCCGGAAGCACACGACAAAGGATTGAGGGACTTGGTCGATCTCAACACCCACATTGCCAATGCTGCGCGTGATCGGAATTCCCCGCGAGTCGTCGCGGTCCTTACAACACGGAACGAAGAACGGTTCATCGCCGGATGTCTCGAGAACCTCTTTCGTCAAGGCGTGCAGGTCTACGTCTGCGACAATCAGTCGACGGACCGAACGCTTGAGATTGCCCAGCGCTACTGCGGGGCCGGATTGATAGGATTCGAAAGCATCCCGCATAGCGGCTGGTATTGCTGGGAGCACCTTCTTCGTCGCAAAGAGGAACTGTTTCAGTCGCTCGAAGCAGACTGGTTCATGCATGTTGACGCTGACGAGATCCACCTTCCGCCGACTTCATACTCATCGTTGGTCTCCGCCATTGCGGCAGCCGACGCACTCGGCAGCAACGCGATCGAGTTTTCCGAGTTCACGTTCATTCCTACCAGGGAAGCCCCCAATCACGACAATCCCAATTATCAATACACGCTGCGCACCTACTACCCGTTCCGGCCGACCTCCCCACACTGCGTCCGTGCGTACAAGAAACAGGACGGCCCCATGGAGATTGCGTGGTCAGGCGGCCATCTCGTACGCTTCGGGGGTCCGGTGAGGCTCTACCCCGAGCGTTTTCGCATGAAGCATTATCTGTTCCTGAGCGTAGAGCACGCCGCACGCAAGTATGCTGGCCGCCGGTACCTGAGCGAGGAGGTCATTGGTCGTGGTTGGCACGGATGGCGACCCCGCTTGCGATCAGAGGATATCCGGCTGCCGGACGCCATCCAGGTGCGCGCCACTGCGACGGACGACGATCTGGACGAGGCCAACCCATGGTCGGCGCACTGGCTTGAGCGGTACGCCTCGTGAGCGATGTACACCTCCCCCGCATCCTGGCGATCGCGGACCGACCCGGCTGGGCGATCGATCGCAAGACCCAAAATCTCCGGCGCGTGCTGAAAGGAAGGTTCGATATCGTCGAACGATTTCAGCATGATGTGACTGAGTCCGACGTGAACGCGGCGGACATCGTGCTCATCTTCTATTGGCTCCAATTCTCGAAGCTGCCCCTGCCGGAATCGGTCCTCGCCCGGCGGTCTGACAGGCTGGTCATCGGGATCTGCAGCCACAGAGAGCTGGAGGGCGAATTCCGCGAGCAGGGGCTCGCCACCCTGCACCGGCTGGCGCGCGCTGTGTTTGTCAATAATCGGCAGCTCGAGCACGAATACGGTCCTCTACTGCGTGTTCCGGTCCACTACACGCCCAATGGAGTCGACACGACATTCTTTTGTCCCCCACAAGAGCCACAACCCCGTTCTGGCGAGCTCCGCGTCGGATGGGCGGGAAGTCTGAGCAACCATGGTCCGGCACATCGCGGCTTCCACGACGTCATCGAGCCCGCGGTCGCTGCCGTGCCGGGCGTGCGACTACTGACTGCGGTTCGGGAGCAACGCTGGCGTAGCCATGACGAGATGCTCGACTTCTATCGGGAGCTCGACGTTTATGTCTGCGCCAGTCGCAGCGAAGGCACTCCCAATCCCTGCTTGGAGGCGGCGGCGTGCGGTGTCCCCTTGGTGACGACCCGTGTGGGAAACATGCCCGAGCTGATTCGGGATGGCGACAACGGGCTGTTCTTCGATGGAACTGCGGAGGGACTTGCGAACAAGCTCGCTCTGTTGCGGGACACGCCATCGCTCGGGTCGCGGATGGCCGTCCGCATGATGGAGACGATCCGAGAGTGGGATTGGGGCGTGCAGGCGGAGAACTACGCGCACATGTTTGCTTCGTTGCTTACTACAGGCGGAGCGGTCGGGCCTGTGAGATGTACGGCTTCAGACGTGCCCTGCCCGCCAAACCTGACCTTTGTAGCGCCGATTGTGAATAGAATGGCACGTAAATCGTTGTTTTTTCTGCGCAAAACTACGAAGAAGCACTCCTAATACGCCCCCTACTCCCACTCGATTGTTTCTAACCCAGCTAGGCGATTGATCTAGCCGGACCGATCCGGCAAGCGATTGAGGATGGGTTGACCGAAAAACGATAGATGAGGCATGTGCCAAAGATTGACGAAAGCGCGTTGCAGCAAAGCTGGCAACACGCGATTGGCGAAGCCGGCGACTAGCGCTCGACGAAGTCGCCGGGGACGTTCGGCGCCAGCGGAGCGCTTAGACATTCACAAGGGAAGGATCGCGGCCCAGCTTGGAAAACGGTTCGTCAAGCCAATCGGCCGACAGCCGCTCAATATGATCACGATTGTTGTTGATCGTTCCATCGCTTCGGCCTTTGTTCTTCATATCCCCGTCGCGATAGCGTTCCCAGGCAATGCGCAGCGTGGGCTTCGCAATCGAAGGCAAAGCAATCTCGGCAGTATCACCGTCCGGCTTGCGAGCTGACGTGCGAGGATCAACGCCGCTAGCAATCTTCCCGAGAATGTCTTCGCCTTCGCCCGCGCCGCGCGCGTTGTGAGTTCTCCAACCTCGGCAACCTTCATTCGAACGGAAAGGCGCTGCCCTGCACCGATTAGTAACTGACACGGCCCCGAGATCGGCTTGCGAAGGAACTCGCCGGAGATGAAACTGAAAGGAGGCGGTGCGCGCCGTGATCACCTTCGTCGAATCCGTCGACTGCACCGCGTGGATCAGCGGACGGACAACGAGCCGACGACGTCCCGGACCACTATCGTCATTGCCATCGTTTGATGAGCATGGGGACGATCACATCTGCGCATGAGGTTATGCGCATTCGGCACTTGCAGTGCTGCGGATGTGCCGAAAGAACTAAGGGATGCAAGGTAACACCTTTTCGCACGGCCTGTGGGAGAAGACCGCGCCGCCTGCCCCGCGGACAGGGCGGCTCGCGGGCGAGAAGCATGTCGATGTAGCCGTTGTGGGTGCGGGCTTCACCGGACTGTCCGCGGCCCTTGATCTCGCGCGGTCGGGCGTTTCCGTCGCGGTGCTGGAAGGCGCCGAGGTCGGGTTCGGCGGCTCTGGCCGCAATGTCGGGCTGGTGAATGCCGGCCTATGGATCATGCCCGACGAGGTTTCAGCCATACTTGGCGGGGAGTATGGCGAGCGGTTGCTGAAGACGCTTGCCGACGGACCGGCGCTCGTCTTCGACCTGATCCGCGAGTATGGCATCGACTGCGAGGCCGAGCATGCGGGAACGCTGCATTGCGCGGCCGACAGGAAAGGACTGTGGGAACTGGAGGAACGCGCCCGGCAGTGGCAGGCGCGTGGCGCGCCTGTGCGTCTTCTCGGCCGCGACGAGACGGCAGCGCGCGTCGGCACCACAGCCTATTTCGGATCGCTGCTCGACGAGCGCGCCGGCACGATCCAGCCAATGGGTTATGTCCGCGGGCTTGCGAACGCGGCGCTCCGGGCCGGCGCGGAAATATTCACCGCCTCCCCGGTGATTGGGACCGAACGGGAAGGCCACGGCTGGCGCGTCCGCACAACGGAAGGAAGCGTCAGCGCGGAGTGGGTGATCGTCGCCACCAACGCCTATACCACCGCTCCCTGGCCACAGGTGCGCGCCGAACTTGTCCACCTGCCCTATTTCAACTTCGCCACCTCACCGCTTTCGCAATCCGCGCTAAAACGCATCCTGCCAGGCCTGGAAGGCGCCTGGGACACGAAGACGATCCTGAGTTCGCTTCGCCGCGATCGACAGGGGCGCCTTATCGTCGGCAGCGTCGGCGCACTGCGCGGTCCGGGAGCGGCAGTGCATGGCGCATGGGCTCGACGCAGCCTGCGCAAGCTCTTTCCCTTCCTCGACGACGTCGCCTTTGAAAGCGGCTGGTATGGCAAGATCGGCATGACGGCCGATGCCACGCCAAGATTCCATCGCTTCGACCGGAACGTGGTTGGCTTCAGCGGCTACAACGGACGCGGCATTGCCCCGGGCACTGTCTTCGGACGATATTTGGCCCGTCTGATCCGCGGCGAGATCAGCGAGTGGGATCTACCCTTGCCGGTGACGGACCCACGCGAACAGAGCTTCCGTTCGCTGCGCGAAGCCTACTATGAAACCGGCGCGCAGCTTGCGCATTTCGTGGGTGCGCGCGTTTAGGAAACCTTGCCCGGACCGATCGGGAACGCGTTCGTGCCGACCTGCTCCAGAAGCCAGGATTGGAAGGCGCGTCCCACTGCGCTCCCCTGCTTTTCTTCCGGCAGAACCACGTAGTAGCTGTTGTCGGTCGTCATCGGCCTTTCGAAGACGACGCGCAGCCTGCCGGAGGAGATCTCGTCCTCGATCAGATAGAGCGGCAGAAGGGCGAAGCCGAGGCTGCGGACCGCGGCCTCGATGATCATGGCAAACTGATCGAAACGATCGCCTCTATAGGCATTCTCCTGGCCGAGATCGTTGTGCTCGAACCATTCGGCCCACAGCTTCGGCCTCGTCGCAAGATGCAGGAGTGGCTTGTCTTCCAGGTCTTCAAGACGCTCCACTGAGCAGGATCCGATCAGGGAAGGACTTGCGACGGGCAGGATGATCTCGCTGCAAAGATACGTGCATGTGGCATGCGCCCAGACAGGCTGGCCGTAGTGAATGGCAAGATCGAAGTCTTCGGCGGAAAGGTCGAAAGGCTCGGCGCGCGATGCCACGTTGAGCGCTGTGCCGGGGTGGCGCCGCTTGAAATCCGGCAGGCGGGGTAGCAGCCAGCGGCTGCCGAACGTCGGAAGGGTGGCGATCGAGAGTACCTCCCTGCCGCCGGCGGACGCCCTCGCGCGCACCACCATCTCCTCCGATTGGAGCAGCAGCCGCGACACCTCGGGCAACAGCTTGCGGCCCGCCGCCGATAGGACGACCCGCTTGCGGATCCTTCCGAACAGAAGCACGCCCAATTGGGCCTCGAGGATCTGGATCTGACGGCTGACGGCGCTCTGGGTCAAGTTTAGTTCGGCCGCAGCCTTAGTGAAGTTCTCGTGGCGGGCGGCACATTCAAACGCCTGCAGCACGGCGAGGTCGGGTATCAGTGCTCTGCTCAGGTTCATTCCCACCTCGCATCAAGTCAGTCATAGCGATCACAACAAACGGCCGATCTGCCGGTATATGATTAGTAATCAGAATGACCTTGTGCAACCTTTTCGAGGTGAGGACCATGCCGGAAGGCTTTGTCGCTGCCGACGATATCCGTGCCGCGTTCTCGGCGGCGATGTCGGCCATGTACCGCAATGAGGTGCCGGCCTATGGCACGCTGATGGCGCTGGTCGCCGAGGTCAATCTGGAGACGCTGTCGGCCGATCCAGCCCTGCGGGCAAGGCTTGTAGCGACCGATTCCCTGGCCCGAATTTCGGAAGAGCGCCACGGCGCGATCCGCCTCGGCACTGCGCAAGAACTGTCGATGATGCGGCGGGTCTTTGCGGTCATGGGCATGGTTCCGGTGGGTTACTATGACCTGTCGACCGCCGGCGTTCCCGTCCACTCCACAGCCTTTCGGCCGGTCGAAGAGTCGAGCCTGAAGCGCAACCCATTTCGGGTGTTCACCTCGCTGCTGAGGCTGGATCTAATCGCCGACGAAGCCCTCCGCAAGGAAGCGGCTACGGTTCTAGCGGCGCGAAAGATATTCACGGATGGCGCGATCGAGCTGGTCGAAAAGGCCGAGCGCTCCGGCGGCCTCGACGCGCCCGATGCCGCGCGCCTCGTCCAGGAGGTTCTGGAAACCTTCCGCTGGCACGACAAGGCAATCGTCGATGAGGCGCTGTACAGGCGCCTGCATGACGCGCACCGGCTGGTCGCCGACGTCGTCTCCTTCAGGGGACCACACATCAACCACCTCACGCCGCGTACGCTCGACATCGACAAGGTGCAAGTGCGGATGCCTGGAGAAGGCATCGTGCCCAAAGCCGTGGTCGAAGGGCCGCCGACGCGCAGCTGCCCGATCCTGCTGCGGCAGACCTCATTCAAGGCACTGGAGGAGCCCGTTTCCTTCATTGGTGGGAATGGCGCATGGCAAGCGGGCTCGCATACGGCGCGATTTGGCGAGATCGAACAGCGCGGCGTTGCGCTGACGCCGAAGGGCCGGACGCTCTACGACAAGCTCCTGGGTGAGACGCGGGCCCTCGTGACGCCGGCGGCGGACGGCTCGAACGCATCCGAGTATGTGTCGACGCTCACCAGCGTCTTCAAAGCGTTCCCCGACGACTGGAACGAAATCCGTAGGGCGGGCCTCGGCTATTTCAGCTACTCGCTGACGGAAAAAGGGCGCACCGCAGGCCCTCGTGCGGACCTCGAAACCGCGATCGAGGAAAGGCTAATCCAGTTCGATCCCATCGTGTATGAGGATTTTCTGCCAGTAAGCGCCGCAGGCATCTTCCAGTCGAATCTCGGCGACGAGGTGACGCAAGCGTTCGTCGCGAGCCCGAATCAAATCAAGTTCGAGCGCGATCTCGGCGCTTCGGTGCTGGACGAGTTCGCCCACTACGCCGAGATCGAGCGTTCCTCGATCGAAGCCTACCTCGCCGTGATCGACCTGACGACGGCGGCGGAGTGACGGACAGCGATGATCGATGCCCGCCATATTGAGGCGCTGCGCGGACTGGTCGGCGAGAAGGGCCTTCTCGACAAGCCTGCCGATATGGCCGCCTACGAGACCGGCGCGCGCTACGACAGGGGAAGGGCCGCTTTTGTGGCTCGCCCGGCGTCTACCGCCGAAGTCTCGGCGGTCGTCTCCTGGTGCGTGCGCAACAGCATTGCGCTCATCCCGCAATCGGGCAACACGGGTCTCGTCTCGGCCTCGACTCCCGACATGAGCGGAGCGCAGGGCGTACTCAGCCTCGACCGCGTGACGGGTGGCTTTGAGCTCGACCAGGTCAACCGCAGCGTGCGAACCGGTGCCGGCGTGCGCCTTTCCGACCTCAACGCAAAGCTTGGGGAGTACGGACTGTTCTTCCCTGTAGATCTCGGCGCCGATCCGCGTCTCGGCGGCATGATCGCCACAAATACCGGCGGTTCGCGCTTCCTGCGCTATGGCGACGTACGCCGCAACACTCTGGGCCTCACCGTAGTCCTTGCCGACGAGGCGGGAACCGTGCTCGACCTTTCCTCGCAGCTTCGCAAGAACAACACCGGGGTCGACTGGAAACAACTCTTCATCGGCACGTCCGGCGCGTTCGGCGTGGTGACGGAATGCGTACTCAACCTCGAGCCACTGCCGCGCCAGACCGCCACAGCGCTGCTGGTGCCATCGTCCTCGCAGATCATCCCCGCCCTCCTGACGGCGATGGAAGACGCGCTGGGCTCGTACCTGTCCGCCTTTGAGGGCATGTCCGGCAACGCGGTTCGCGCAGCGCTCGAACATGTCCCTTCCCTGCGCAACCCGTTCAGCCGCGGCGTTGTGCCGGATTTCGTGATCCTGACTGAAGTCTCGCGCATAAACGCGCCACGCAAGGGCGAACAGAAGCTCGATGCGGTGCTCGAAGAGGTGCTGGCCGCAATCTGGGAAGACGGAGACGCACTCCTCGCCGACGCCTTCGTTGGCCCGCCGCACGAGATGTGGGCACTGCGCCATGCCCTGTCGGAGGGCGTCAAGCATGCCGGGCGGCTGATCGCCTTCGACCTCTCCTTCAGCCGCGGCGACGTCATGCGTTTTCTCGACCGGATGAAGGCCGAGATTCCGCAACGCTTTCCCGGAATTGCCACCTGCGATTTCGGCCATGTCGGCGATGGTGGGGTGCACTTCAACCTCGTCGTCGCGAAAGACGATTCGCGCCTGACGGACGAGGCGTTCGAGGCCGCGCTGCGCGAATGGGTCTTTTCGATCTGCGTCGAGGATTTTCGGGGCAGCTTCAGTGCCGAGCACGCCATCGGTCGCAAGAACCAAAGCTTCTACGACCGCTACACGCCCGCGAAACTGCGGCGGCTCGCCGCGGCGCTAAAGGCTGAAGCGTCACCGGGTCCGCTCGGCTCAGTCGCATTCTGAGATGATGGCGGCAAGGTCGCCGCGAAGTAACGAAAACTGGAGAAAACACGATGAGCAAGACCGTGGACGTGAAACAGGAAACGGCGAGCATCCTCGACAGGTTTGGCATTTCGCGCAACGCTTGGACGGGCGGCGGCATGCGGGTGCAAAGCCCGGTGACAGGCGAACAGATCGGCGCCGTGACCATGATCTCGGCGTCAGGTGCAGTCGAGGCGATCGAAAGCGCCGACAAGGCCTTCCGCGCCTGGCGGCTGGTGCCGGCCCCACGCCGCGGCGAGCTGGTGCGGCTGCTCGGCGAGGAATTGCGCGCCCACAAGGCCGAGCTTGGCCGGCTGGTGTCGATCGAGGCCGGAAAAATCCCGTCCGAAGGCCTCGGCGAAGTGCAAGAAATGATCGATATCTGCGACTTCGCGGTCGGTCTGTCACGCCAGCTCTACGGCCTCACAATTGCCACCGAGCGCCCCGGCCACCGCATGATGGAAACCTGGCATCCGCTCGGTGTCATCGGCGTCATCTCGGCGTTCAACTTCCCGGTCGCCGTGTGGTCTTGGAACGCGGCGCTTGCGTTGGTTTGCGGCAATTCGGTCGTCTGGAAGCCTTCGGAGAAAACCACGCTGACGGCACTTGCCTGCGACGCGATCTTCAAGCGCGCCGTCGAACGTTTCGGCACTGACGCGCCCGACGGGTTGCTGAAAGTGCTGATCGGCGACCGTGTGGTCGGTGAGGTGCTGGTCGATCACCCGAAGGTGCCGCTGGTCTCAGCCACTGGCTCGACCCGCATGGGCCGCGATGTCGGCCCGCGACTGGCCAAACGTTTCGCCCGCGCCATTCTGGAGCTTGGTGGCAACAATGCCGGTATCGTCACCCCCTCGGCCGATCTGGATATGGCGGTGCGGGCGATCGCCTTCGGCGCCATGGGCACCGCGGGCCAGCGCTGCACCACGCTGCGCCGGCTTTTCGTGCATGAGAGCGTCTACGACACCATCGTGCCGCGCCTGAAGAAGGCCTATGAAAGCGTCTCGGTCGGCAGCCCGCTGGAAACCTCGGCGCTAGTCGGCCCGCTGATCGACAAGGCGGCCTTTGACGGCATGCAGAAAGCGCTTGGCGAGGCCGAAAAGCATGGCGGCAAGATCACCGGCGGCAATCGCGTCGAAAACGGCCACCCCTGCGCCTACTATGTGAAGCCGGCGCTGGTGGAAATGCCGAAGCAGGCCGGACCTGTCACCGAAGAAACCTTCGCGCCAATCCTCTACGTGATGAAATATACGGATCTTGATGCAGCGATCGCAGACCACAACGCGGTCGGCGCCGGACTGTCGTCGTCGATCTTCACGCTCGATTTGCAGGAGGCCGAGCGCTTCCTGTCTGTCGACGGCTCCGATTGCGGCATCGCCAACGTCAACATCGGCACATCGGGGGCCGAAATCGGCGGTGCATTCGGCGGCGAAAAGGAGACCGGCGGCGGCCGCGAAAGCGGCTCCGATGCGTGGAAGGCTTACATGCGCCGCGCCACCAACACGGTGAACTACTCCAAGGCGCTGCCGCTGGCGCAAGGCGTCTCGTTCGACATCGAGTAGGGTCTATGAACATCGCTTCCAAAGTCTCCGAGACGGGCTTCAAGCCCGCCTCGCGCATCGCCTCCATGGGCGTACGAGCGGCTCGATGCTGACCAGCTGGCGCTCGCGCTGGAAGATCTCGATGCCGATATCGCCCGCATCCGGGAGAGCAGGCCAGGTGCCGAGAAACTTCCTCCGGAGCGGCCGTCTCACCGCAAGCCGCTGCCCGATCACCTTCTGCGAGAGGATGTTGTTCTCGATATCGACCACACAGTGTGCGCGTGCTTTGGCGGCGCTTCATGCGATCGGCGAGAGCGTCAGCGAAATGCTCGACTGGGTTCCGGCACAGCTTCGCATCATCCGCACCGTGCGCCCGAAATACGCTTGCCGGAGCGAAAAGTGGATCAGCAAACGCCGACGGCGCCGCCATGCGGTGAGCACGGACGTGCGTAACCGCGCTGTCCAGGCGTTCTGGGCCATGCACGTAGAAGCGATGAACTGGAGCGGAATGGGGGTGCGCGAGTACGCCGCGGCGCTGCAGACACTGGCGGCCAGCCGCATCGTTGTGGAACTGAGGCGGCTTGACGGATACCCCTCTCAACAGCCGGGTAGTATTGCAGATATCCAATTCTGATAGCCTTAAGTATTGAGACCGATTCATCCGCAGTTAACACATTTTGGCCAGTATCAGTTATACGCGCGCTTTCAGTCAGAAAGCGAGTTCGCTTGGCTTTCTCCAAGCGTCGAATCGGAGGAACTCTGTATGGTCACAAAACCATCCAGGCGAGCCGCCGAGTCACCTGAGTCGACCAATCTCGCCGCGCTGACAAGACTGGCGTCGGCTTCGTATGAAATCCTCGAGCGCGAACTTCGCGCCACGATCGCGGCGCTCGAAGGCCAGGCGCTGCGATTCGAGACGGCAATCGACAATGTCTCTCAAGGCATCTGCTTTTTTGGTGTCGACGAACGGCTGATCCTGTGCAACCGGCGCTATGCGGAAATTTACCGCATTGCCCCCGATGAACTGCAGCCAGGTTTGACGCTGGGCGAAATCGTCGAGCGCCGCGTGGCCGCCGGGACGTCGGCGATGCCGGCCGACGCTTATCTGACGATGGCGCGGTCGGTCAAATTCAAGCAATGCCTCGAGGATCTGGAGCGCCAAGCTCGCCGATGGTCGGACAATCCAGATCTGCCATCAGCCGATGCCGGACGGGAGCTGGGT